>CAIQMJ010000170.1 GCA_903872875.1 uncultured Variovorax sp. | reverse complement strand
GCCGGTCTTCGGCACGGGTGCGCGGCAACGCGAACATGGTGCCGAGCATGCCGGCCCGCACGTCGCGCCAGCCGCCGAGCATCACGTTCTCCAGCACGCTCAGCGTGGGCAGCAGGCGCGGCGTCTGGAAGGTGCGCGCGATGCCCAAGTGCGCGCGCTGCTGCACGGTCGTGGCGGTGAGCTCTTCGCCACCGAGATGGATGCTGCCCTGGTCGATCGGGTAGTAGCCGGTCAGCACGTTCAGCATGGTCGTCTTGCCGCTGCCGTTGGGCCCGATGAGCCCCTGGATCTCGCCCGGGCGCAGCTCCACCGACACGCCGGACAGCGCCGCGACGCCGCCGAATCGCTTGCTCAGGTCACGTGCGCTGAGATGCGTCATCGCGCGTCCTCCGGCTTCGACAGCGCGGCAGCCAGGCGCGACAGCTCGGGTGCGATGGGCGGTGCCCGGCGCGAGCTGCGGCCACGCTCGACCCAGCCGGCGACCGCCGCGCCGATGCCCTGCGGGATCAACAGCACCGCGGCCAGCAGCAACACGCCATAGAGCAGGTTGCCGAGCTTGGCAAGAGGCGCGGCAACTTCGGGAAGCAGGGTGAGCACAACGGTCCCGGCGAAGGGGCCGATGATGTTCCCGCGCCCGCCGATGATGATGCAGATGAAGAAGAACATGCCGAGTTCGAACATGAAGGCTTCCGGCGTGATGTAGTTCTGCAGCGATGCGAACAGGCTGCCCGCCACGCCGGCCGTCACGCCGCTGAAGGTGAAGGCAGCCAGCTTCAGCCGGAACAGCGGGATGCCGACCGCGGCTGCGGCCACGTCGCTGTCGCGCAGGGCGACCAGGCCGCGGCCCCACATCCGCCGGCTGAGGTTCCAGGCCAGCCAGGTGACGGCAAGGCCGATCGCGACCACGAGGTAGTAGAAGCCGCGCGACGTATCGAAGGGCGCGCCGAACTGCGGCGCCAGCATGCCGGCGCCACCGCCGGTCAAGGTGCTGTGCGCCACCAGCTGCTCGGTGACGATCAGCGAGAAGGCCAGCGTGGCCATCGCGAAATAGAAGCCTGGCAGGCGCAGCGACGGCAGGCCGAGCAGGAAGCCGCAGAGGCCGCCGAGCACGCCCGCGACAGCCGTCGCCAGCAGCGGATCGACACCGAACCGTCCGCTCAGGATCACCAGCGTGTAGGCGCCGATGGCCAGCAACCCCACGTGCCCGACCGAAAGCTGGCCGGCATAGCCCACCACCAGGTTGAGACCTGCGACGAGCACCCAGTAGACGCCGATCAGCGTCAGCACGTGCAGCTGGTAGTCGTTGCCGACCAGCAGCGGCAGCGCCAGTGCGAGCAGCGGCGTGCCCCGCGCGAGGGTGCGCCAGCGCGGCGCCGCGGGCAGCGCGGCGGTACCGGCAGCGACGGGCAGGTTGGTGGATGTGGTGGAAGTCATACGTGGCGCACCGTGCCCTTGCCGAACAGGCCGGCGGGTTTGACGAGCAGCACCAGCAGCAGCAGGCCGACCGACACGGTCTGCTGCTGTTCGGCGCCGAAGAAGTGGGTGCTGAAGGCGCCGAGCAGGCCGAGAAGCAGCCCGCCGACCAGCGCACCGGCGTTGCTGCCCAGGCCGCCGGCGGCAAGCGCGATGAAACCCGACAGCGTGAGCCACATGCCCAGCGCGAAGAAGGCGAAGGTGAGCTGTCCGGCGAAGAAGCCCGCCATGGCGCCCAGCATCCCCGCCATCGCGAAGGACATGGCGCGAATCCGCTCGACCGCGATGCCTTGCGCACGGGCTGCAAACGGGTCTTCGGCCACCGCGGTGAAGACGCGCCCCAGCATGGTCCGGCGATAGAAGAACGCCAGGCCCGCGGCCGACAGCGCCGCGAGAGCGATGGGCAGCCAGTACTTCTGGTCCCATGGCCCCGCCGAGAAATCCTGGGGGATCAGGCGCGGAAAGGGCTTCGGCTCGGTACCCCACCACAGTGCCATGAGATGCTGGACGACGGTGCCCAGCGCCAGGGTGCTCAGCACCCAGAGATGCTCGTTGCCGGAGGCCAGCACGCGACGGATCGCCACCAGCTCCGACAACAGGCCGAAGGCGCCGCCGATCAGCAATGTCAGCGGGAAGGCGACCCAGACCGGAAAGCCCAGCCCCGTAATCATCCAGGCGCCGAACACGCCGCCAAGCATCGCGACGTGCCCGGCGGTCAGCGACAGGACCTTGGAGGTCGAATACATCATGTTGAACACCATCGCGACGATGGCGTACAGGGCCCCTGTGGCGAGGCCGGTGACGAGCGTGTTGAACATGCGGGTCCTTCCTTGAGGGGCGAGGCGCGGGTGGCCTCGGTGGGGCTGCGCTGCCGATGAAGCGGACGCGGGACGCGCCGCTCCCTGTGTCGATCGACCTACTTCGGAGCGAGCTTGAAGCTGCCGTCCTTGAAGGTGTTGGCGATGTCGATCGCCATGTGGTCGTCGGCGAAGCCGTCGCGCTTGTCCGGCGCGAAGCTCAGCGTCGACAGCACCGCCTTGAAGCCGGTCGTCGTCTCGAGCGCCTTCTGGATCGCGGCCGGATCGGTCGAGCCGGCCTTGCGGATGGCGTGCTCGGCCGTCTTCACCGCGTCGTAGCCCAGCGCGATCCACCAGAACAGGATGTCGACCTCCTTGCCGCCGAGCTTCGGCCGGATCTTGTCGAGCAGCGCCTGCGTGCGCTCGGGCAGCTTGCCGTCCGCGTCGTAGGAGGTCGCCACGTAGCCGGAGCCGTAGACGTTCTCCCAGTAGCCCGGCTTGTTCAGCAGCTGCTTGAGCGGCAGCGCCATGAGCGAGGGGTGGCCGATGACCGGCACATCCCATCCCGCGTCGCCGCGCGCATTGAGCAGCCGCGCCAGCACGCCGGTCGCCGCCGACCAGGGCATCAGCACCTCGGCGCCCGCTGCGCGCGCCTTGCTGATCTCGTCGGACAGGTCGGTCTTGTTTGGATCGACCAGCACGGTGTAGACCGGCGTCACGCCCTTCTTCTTGAGATCGTCGGTCGCGGTGCGCACGCTCACCGTACCGTAGCCGGTGGTGTCGCCGATCAGCGCGATCTTCTTGCGCTTGAGCGAATTCAGGACGTAGTCATCGGCCGCGGTCACCCACTGCGTGGTGGTGTTGATGACGCGGAACGCGCGCGGGTAGCGCTTGGGGTCGGTCAGTTCCTCCACCGCGCCGGTGACGATGTTCGGCGTGCCGGTGCGCGCGACCAGCGGCACGGTTGCCAGCGATTCCCCGGAGTTGACGGGTCCGAGAATGATCTGCGCCTTGTCGGCATGCACCAGCTGCTGCGCAAAGGTCGCCGCCTTGTTCGGGTCGCCGGCGGTGTCGCGCGTGATCAGTTCGATCTTGCGGCCGTTGATGCCGCCGGCGGCGTTGATCTCCTCGACGGCGAAGCGCACGCCGGTATCGATCCCGATCGCCGCCGTCGCGAGCGGTCCGGTCAGCGAGGCCATCCAGCCGATGCGGATCGGTTCGGCGGTCTGGGCGTGGGCCAGGAGCCCCGCCGAAAGGAGGACGGCGGAGGCCGCCAAACGCGAGAGGAACTGCATGTTGTCTCCAGTCTGTGATCCCGTCGACGCATGCGGCTCGGGCCGCTTCTGGGAAGGCAGAAGAACCTGCCCCGCATCGATCGAAATTGATGTTAGAGCAGTTCACCCCGAAGGAAACTAGGGTTCCGGTGGGTCTGGAAAAGTAGGGTTCGTCTGATGAACCTCGGCGATTTCGCCTTCGGCGCGGACCCTTGCGGCCCGCACCCGCGCTCACTCTTCGGCGGCTTCGCAATGCCCGGTGAGCTGCAGCATCTCCTCGACGAAATCGTCCATCGGCGGCAGCGCGGGCCAGGCCGCATGGGTCGGCGTGGCGGCATCGCCGGCCAGTTGCAGCAGGTCGAGATCGGGCTCGGCGCCCGCGTCGAATGCATGTCGCACACCCGCAGGCAGCGCGACCCATTCGCCGGCTTCGCACAGCAGTCCGACGAAGCCGTCGCCGGTGCGGATGTAGAACAGGCACGCGCCCTGCGCCACCCCGTGCAGTTGCGCGGCCGATGCCACGCGCTCTGCCTGCAGCGCGGGGCGCAGTGCCGGCCAGGCGGCATCGTCGGGCAGCAGGCGCAGCCGGTCGGCACCGCTCGCTGCCGTGCCTTCATGTGCCGAAGCCGCGGCACCGAATGCATGCTGTGCCGCGGCGCGCAGCGACGCGTGCAATGCGGCATCCGGGTCTTCCGGCACCTCCCATCGGCCCCAGGCCACGCCGGCCTGCGCGAGGCTGTGCGAGATACGAGCGTCGCAGACGTGGGTTTCGCCCCAGCCTGCATCGGCGTCGAAATGAACCAGGACAGCCATGTGATCGCGCTCTCGGAAATCGGGAAGGAAGGAACGGGCTCGCGGAGCCCGTCGAACGGTGTGAGGCGCGACTATAGGCAATGCGGCGCGTCGCGCAAACGACGCGTTCGCAATACACCCATGACGCGCAGATCTAAGCGCTGGCGCGCAACATGCCCTCGAACCATTCGGCCACGCAGATCGCCTCGGCCGACGCATCGGGCGACAGCCCGTAGTAGTAGCGGTTCAAACCCATGCGCAGCGTGGGCAGCGGCGACACCAGCCGCCCGGACGCGAGGTCATGCGCCACCAGCGAAGTCGGCGCCAGCGCGATGCCCAGCCCGTCGACAGCGGCCTGCAGCACGAAGTGGAGATGGTCGAACTGCAGCTTGCCCGCGGACTTGAGGCGCGGCGCGCCGACGTGCCGCTTCCAGTCGTCCCAGTCGGCCTTGCGCGTGCGCGACGACAGCAGCACATGGTTGGCGAGCGAGCGCAGGTCGTGCAGGGGCTGCTGCGCGAACAGCGCCGCGGAGCCGACGACCAGCACCTCGTCTTCCAGGAAGGGCCGCACCTGGATCGACGGCGGCCAGCCCTTGAGGCCGCGGCGCACCGCGATGTCGAAGGCGTCGCTGGCCTTCTCCGGCGACACGGTGCTGGTGATGACCTGTGGCTCGATGCCGGGATAGCGTTCGACGAAGGCCGGCAGGCGCGGTATCAGCCAGCGCACGGCAAAGGTCGGCCGCACGTTGATGCGCACCGCGCGGGCCGGCGTCTGGCTGCGCAACGCATGTGCGGCGGTCATGATCTGCGCCAGCGCGGGGCCGACCTCGGCGAAGAACTGCTGGCCTTCTGCGGTCAGCACCACCTGGCGCACCTGCCGCTCGAACAGCGCGATGCCGAGAAAAGCCTCGAGGCTCTTGATCTGGCGGCTGACCGCGCTGTGCGTGACATGCAACTCGGCGGCGGCGCGCGTGAAGCTCTGGTGGCGGGCCGCGGCGGCAAAGGCGCGCACGGCATTCAACGGGGGTTCGCGGCGCAGCATGTGTGCGATTTTCTCACGCATGTGTCACGTTAATGTCGTTTGTCGGTGCTACCGCGTCAGCGCACCATCGCGGCATGCCAGCGCCCGCCTTCGCCACCACCGCCCCTCTCGACCACGCCGACACGGTCGACCGCGATTCCCGCAACGCCGCCATCACGCTCGGGCTCTCGCTGCCCGGCGACGTCGTGCTCTACCTGCTGCTGCCGATGTATGCCGCCAGTTTCGGCGTGACGCTGGCCGAGGCCGGGCTGCTGCTGGCGGCCAACCGGCTGGTGCGCATCGCCGGTTACGGCTGGGTTGCGCGCTTCTATGCACGCAACGGCGACCGGCCGACCTGCACGATCGCGGTGGTGGCCGCGGCCTTCTGCGCGCTGGGCTACGCAACGCTGTCGGGCTTCTGGGCCCTGCTGCCGCTGCGGCTGGTGTGGGGCCTGTGCTTCGCGGCGCTGAACCTGTCGACTCAGGCGCTCGCGACCGCCGCCCCGATGGGCGCGGCACGGCGCAACGGACGGTCGCGCGCCTTCATCTCGCTCGGCCCGGTGATCGCATTGCCCACCGCTGCGCTGGTGGCGCAGTGGGCCGGCCCGCGGCCGATCTTCATCGCGCTGGCACTGGCGTCGCTGGTGGCGGTGCTGGCCGCGCGCAAGCTGCCGTCCGCGGCACATGCGATGCCCAAGCCGACGCGCCGCTTCAAGCGGCCCAACAGCCTGGACGTCTGGTCCTTCATGGAAGGGCTGACGCTGGACGGGCTTTTCATCGTCGGCCTGTCGTACCTGGGCCACGACCTCATGCCGACGCATGCGGTCGTCATGGCGGGCGTTCTGATGGCGCTGCGCTACATGGCCGAGATCGTGCTGAGCCCGGTGGGCGGGCGCATGGCCGAGCGCTGGGGCGCGGAGCGCATGCTGGTGGCGCTGTCGCTGCTGACCTCGCTCGCGCTGATCGGCTTCGGCGCCGGCCTGCTGTGGTTCTGCGCCGGGCTGATCGTCGTGCTGCGCGCGCTGCAACTGCCGCTGATGCCGCCCATCGTGGCGCACCGCACGCCCGGCCCGGGCCGCGTGCAGGCGCTCGCCGCACGTGCCGTGTGGCGCGACATCGGCGCGGGCGCCGGCCCGATCCTCGCGGGCCTGCTGCTCCCCATCGCACCGTCGCTGTGGATCTATGGCGTGTCGGCGGCAGTGCTGGCGCTGGCGGCGTGGGCATGCCGCAGCGACAAGGCGGCCGCGGCCTGAGCCGGCCTTCGCGCACGGCGGAATCGCCCGCGGTTCGCGGGCCCGGCGAGGCCTGTGTCATGCTCGCCAGCTCTCGAACCGCCGCGGGCCAGCCCGGCCACCGGCTTGCAAACGACGACCCGGCTCCAGCAACCCATGACAACACCGGCCTTCGCGCCCGCTCTCTCACGCGCCAGCGGCAATCGCATCGGCATCGTCTCCATGGTCATGGCCATGGCCTGCTTCGGCATCAACGACGCGCTGTCCAAGCAGATCAGCCAGCAGGTGCCGACCTTCCAGCTGATCTTCCTGCGCAGCTTCATCGTGCTGGGGCTGATGCTGGGCGGGATGGCCTTCATGGGCTTCGCGCGCCACCTGCGGCCGCTGCGCCAGCCCGCCGTGCTCGGCCGCGGCCTCATCGATGCGGCCGGCACGCTGTGCTACCTGGCGGGGCTGTTCAAGGTGGCGCTGTCGACCGCCACCACCATCACGATGTCGGCGCCGCTGTTCATGACGCTGGCAGCCGCGCTGCTGTTCGGCG
>CAIQMJ010000169.1 GCA_903872875.1 uncultured Variovorax sp. | reverse complement strand
TGCCTCGGCATCGATGATCTTCGCGTACGCGCTGCCGCACATCTTCCACGCCAACCTGACCAACAGCCGGATCCAGGGTCGCTTCCGCTATCTGTTCTGGAACGAGGTATACGAAGCCGTACTGGCCTGGTACATCTTCCGGCCGACGGCGGTGGCGCTGATCAATCCGAAGCTTGGCAGCTTCAACGTGACGGCTAAGGGCGGCCTGATCCAGGAGGAATACTTCGACACCTCCATCGCCAAGGCCAGCCTGTTTCTGCTCGCGCTGAACTTCCTGGGCGTCGTGGCAGGCCTCTGGCGGCTGACCTGGGTCGACCCGGACAACATCGCCACGGTCTGGCTGAACCTGGCCTGGACCTTCTACAACCTGGTGATTCTGGGTGCTTGCGTGGCGGCAGCCAACGAGTCGCGCCAGGTTCGGGGCGCGCACCGGATCGCGCTGCGCGTGCCGTCCACGCTTCATTTCCCGGACGGCCACTCGATGCGTTGCCACACCTACGACTTTTCCAGCAGCGGCCTGGGCATCGACCTGCCGACGGAACTGCCTGCCGAGAACGGCGCGCCAGTCGAAGTGGCACTGTTCCGCGGCGACATCGAATCGCGGTTTCCGGCGACGGTGCGTTTCAACCGTGGCAAGCGTCTCGGCATCCAGTTCGATCCGCTCAGTTTTGCGCAGGAACGTGCGCTGGTGCAATGCACCGCGGCACGCGCCGACATCTGGGCGGCCCGCTGGGGGAACCATCCGCGCGTCGGTGCGCACAAGGTGATCGGGCACATCGCTGCCATCAGCATGGTGGGATTTCGCCAGATGTTCGGGCATTACTACCGTGCTGCAGCCAGAAAACTGCGCCCCGCGCCGCGGCCCGCCGAGGCAGCCAAAGAACCATCCTGATCCGGTCCGTTTCACACGCTCTACCCATGAATCACCGCACTCCGAAGCGAGCTACCGCCATCGCCCTGGCCCTCTTGGCATGGAGCACGGGCTCGGTCGAACTGGCGTCCGCGCAGACACGCAACCGCGTCACCGCCCATCGTGCAGCGGCCGTGGCACCGGTCGCCGCGGCAGCCACCGCTGCGGTGGTCGCGCCAGCCGGAAGCGCCACCGTCGCTCCCGCTGCGCCGGCTCCGTTGGCGGGGACGTTGCGCGAATTGAACCTGACGCAGCTCGGCATCGATTACGCCATCAAGCTGCGCGGCGTGAGTGGCACGGTCGGCATACCGTTCAGCGTCCGCGCGGATGAACTGATCACGGGCGCCTCGCTGCACCTGAACTATGCCTATTCTCCGGCGCTGATCCCCGAGCTCTCGCATATCAAGGTGAGCGTGAACAATGTGCTGCTCAGCACCCTGCCGGCCGACAAGGCCAACGCGGGCAAACCGCTGACGGCCGACATTCCGATCGATCGCCGGCTCATCACCGATTTCAACCGGATCGACCTGGAGCTCGTGGGCCATTACACGCGCGACTGTGAAGACCCGATGCACACCAGCCTCTGGGCCACGGTCGATGCGTCGACGACGCTGCGGCTGAACGTCGCGCCGCTGAACACGGTCAACGACCTGGCCGTGCTGCCGCAACCGTTCTTCGACCGCCGCGACGTGCGTCGCCTGAAGCTGCCGTTCGTGTTCGGCAATGCCACGGCCACGCAGACGCTCGAAGCCGCCGGC
The DNA here is from genome assembly GCA_903872875.1 of uncultured Variovorax sp. Taxonomy (GTDB): domain Bacteria; phylum Pseudomonadota; class Gammaproteobacteria; order Burkholderiales; family Burkholderiaceae_C; genus Variovorax. The sequence continues at coordinate 1,514 of CAIQMJ010000169.1, read as the reverse complement.
ATCGTTTCTTCGTGGTTCGGTGCGCTGGCTGGCTACCGCGGCGCGACCTTCCCGGTCAGCAGCAGCGGCGACCTGCCGCTGAGCAATGCCGTCGTGTTCGCGCTTCCCGACGCCATGGTGCCCGGCGTCTCGCTGCCGTCCATCCAGGGTCCGGGACTTGCCATTGTCGATCACCCACAGGACCCGCACCTGAAGCTGCTGGTCGTGAGCGGCCGCACACCGGCCGAACTGCGCACCGCCGCATCGGCGCTGGCCCTCAACAACCGCGCGCTCACGGGAGCCACTGCCGGCATACCCGAGTTCGAAATGCCGGCCGCCCGCAAACCCTACGACGCGCCGCGCTGGATTTCGAGCGATCGCCCGGTGCAGCTCGGCGAACTGGCACAGGCTTCGGATTTCTCGGTCGCCGGCTACACGCCGAACGTGATCCGGCTGAACATGCAGCTGCCGCCGGACCTGTTCACGTGGCGCAGCCGCGGCATTCCGCTGGACCTGCAATATCGCTACACGCCACGCGTACGGGCCGATCAGTCGACCCTGAACCTGAGTGCCAACGACACCTTCATCGGATCGCTGCCTCTGCGTACGGCGTTCCCGACCGGTGACCACTGGTGGAATCCCGTGAGCCAGAAGCTGATGGCCGACGGCACCGTGCCGGAACGCAAGGAAGTGCTGCTGCCGACGCTGGCCGTCGGTTCGCGTGCCCAGTTGCAGATGCACTACTACTTCGAACCTTCGAATGGCAAGTGCCTGCCGCTGCTGGAGAACGTTCGCGGAGGCATCGACCCGATCTCCACGATCGACGTGTCGCACTTCCCGCACTACATCGCCATGCCCGAACTGGCGGCCTTTGCCAACAGCGGCTTCCCGTTCAGCCGGCTGGCCGATCTGGCCGATACGGCGGTCGTGCTGCCGGATCAGCCCGACGCGAGCGATACCGAGACCTACCTCGCGGTCATGGGCCAGCTGGGCAACGCCACTGGATTCCCGGCACTGCGCCTGACGGTGAGTCGTTCGTCGAACATCGGCCAGCTTTCCGACAAGGACTTGCTGGTGATCGGCAACCTGCAGAACCAGCCGCTGTTCACGCAATGGGCCGCGCAGATGCCGCTGAAGCGCAACAACACCGCGCAGCAATATCGCTTCGGGGCCTGGGTCGATGAAGCGCTGAATTTCGTGACTGGCACCCGCAAGCGGGAGGACTTGCCGTCGAGCGCGCAGATCTCGATCGTGGACGACGGCGAGGATGCCGTGATCGCCGGCTTCGAATCGCCGCTTCGCGCGCAGCGCAGCGTCGTGGCCGTCGTCGCCACGGCGAAGTCGCAGCCTTCCCTGGTGAATGCGCTGATGACGCCCGACTTGATCAAGCGCATCCAGGGCAGCATGTCGCTGGTGCGTGGCACGCAGGTCAGCAGCGTGTTGACTGGTGACACTTATTACGTCGGTCGTTTGCCTCCCGTCGCATGGCTGCAGTGGAATCTGTCGCGCAGCCCGATCGTCCTGATCATCGGAGC
>CAIQMJ010000168.1 GCA_903872875.1 uncultured Variovorax sp. | reverse complement strand
TAGAGGGACGCGAACACTTCCTTCATCTTGTGCAGCACGTCGTCGATGCCGACCACGTTCAGGAAGGTTTCCTGCTGGCCGGCAAAGGATGCGTCGGGCAGGTCTTCGGCCGTTGCGGACGAACGCACGGCGAACGAAGCGGCAGCATTGCCTGCGCTCAGGGTGGCGAACGCATCCGAGATCGCCTTCTGCAGGTCGGCCGGAAAGGGTTGCGCCTCGACCATCGCGCGAATCTCGGCGCCGACCGTGGCCAGCGCGCGCACGTCTTCGGTGTCCAACGTCGCGAGCTTGTCGCTGATGCGTGCGGCCAGCCCGTCGTGCGCCAGGAATTCGCGGAATGCATGGGCCGTGGTCGCGAAGCCGGTCGGCACGCGCACGCCCTGGGGCAGTTGGGAAATCATTTCACCGAGGCTGGCGTTCTTGCCGCCCACCGACTCGACGTCGGTCATCCTCAGGTTTTCAAACGGGACGACCAGGGCGGTCGCTTCGAAGAGTACAGACATGGGAAGCTCCAGAAGTTAAAACCTGTGCCGCATGCGGCCAGGACGCGGCACGATCGTTGTCGTTGCTTTGGATGCTCGCGCGCTGGTCATGGGATGAATTCGATGGCTGGGAAAACCGTCAGGGACCGTACCGAAATCCGGCTGGAATCCCGATAATGAAGCGGATTGTAGGCGCGCCAAGCCCCGGCGTACCGCAGGACAAGACCGCTCAAAATCATGCACACCCGCACCGTTTTCTTCGTGTCGGACGGCACCGGCATTACCGCCGAAACCTTCGGTAACGCCGTGATCTCGCAGTTCGAGATGAAACCGCGCCACATTCGGCTGCCCTTCACCGACACGGTCGACAAGGCACACCAGGCGGTTCGGCAGATCAATCACACGGCCGAACTCGAGGGGCAGCGACCCATCGTTTTCTCGACACTGGCCAACATGGAAGTACTGGAGGTGCTCGAAACCGGCTGCAAGGGCATGCTGCTCGACATGTTCGGCACCTTCGTGCGGCCGCTCGAGATCGAGCTGAACATGAAGTCGAACCACCGCATCGGCCGCTTCAGCGACGTAAGCAAGAGCAAGGAATACAACGACCGCATCGCGGCGATCGATTTCAGTCTGGCGCACGACGATGGCCAGAGCAACCGCGACCTGGAAGGTGCCGACGTGATCCTGGTCGGAGTGAGCCGCAGCGGCAAGACGCCGACCTCGCTCTACCTGGCGATGCAGCATGGCTTGAAGGCCGCCAACTATCCGCTCATCCCGGAGGACTTCGACCGCCGCCAGTTGCCGCCAGCACTCATGCCGCACCGCAAGAAGATCTTCGGACTCACGATCCAGCCGGAACGGCTGTCGGAAATCCGCAACGAGCGACGCCCGAATTCGCGCTACGCGAGCCTCGAGAACTGCCGCAACGAGATCAGCGAGGCGGAAGCGATGATGCGGCGCGCCGGCATTCGCTGGCTGTCGACGACCACCAAGTCGATCGAGGAGATCGCAACGACGATTCTCCAGGAACTGCGCCCTGAGCGGCTCACATACTGAGCCGGCGACTTACCCGAAGAGGAACTGCACGACGCCGTCACTGCCGGCGACGGGCTGGCAAGGCGTGGCCCAGATGCGCTCGATCAACGCGGGCTGCAGCACCTCGCGTGCGGCGCCTGCATGCAGGCCTGCCGGCCCGCCCAACACCAGCACATCGTCCGCGTAGCGCAGTGCGAGGTTCAGGTCATGCAGCACGGCCACGACGCCGACGCCCTGCCCGGCCCAACTGCGCAACAGCCGCATGGTCGCGTGCTGGTGTGCCAGGTCGAGCGCCGCGGTGGGCTCGTCCAGCAGCAG
>CAIQMJ010000167.1 GCA_903872875.1 uncultured Variovorax sp. | reverse complement strand
CTTCATCGCGGTGGCGCTGCTGTCGGTGTTGACGTCGCTGCAGGCCCACTTCCTGGCGTTCGCGTCGTTGCAGCCGCTGTATGCCGCGATCGCCGGCGGGCTGATCACGGGCACGGGCTTCTTGATCCTGTTCCGCCACAAGTGCAGCCTGGGCGGCATCGGTGTGCTGGCGCTCTGGCTGCAGGATCGCTTCGGCTGGCGTGCGGGCAAGGTCCAGATGGCGGTCGACTGCGCAATCGTGCTGCTCGCGCTGATCTCCATCGAGCCTATCCGGGTTGCGTATTCGGTGATCGGCGCAGTCGCACTGAACATCGTGCTGGCCATCAACCACCGGCCGGGGCGCTATCTGGGGATGTGAGCGAGGAAGCACCAGACGATCTGCGCCCGCCCATGCAAAACGCCCCGCGAGCGGGGCGTTCTTCGTGTGACGTATCGCGACTTACTTGCCGTAATTTGCGATGCCGTCGAGCACTTCCTTCTTGGCGGAGTCGATGCCTTCCCAGCCCAGCACCTTGACCCACTTGCCGGCTTCCAGGTCCTTGTAGTGCTCGAAGAAGTGGCTGATGGCCTTCAGGCGCATCGGGTTCACGTCGTCGATCGACTTCCAATGGCTGTAGATCGGCAGTACCTTGGTGGTCGGCACGGCCAGAACCTTGCCGTCGACGCCAGCTTCATCTTCCATCATCAGGATGCCGAGCGGGCGGCAGGGGACGACCACGCCGGGCAGCAGCGGATACGGCGCGATCACCAGCACGTCGACCGGATCGCCGTCGCCGCTGAGCGTCTGCGGCACATAGCCGTAGTTGGCGGGGTAGTACATCGCCGTCGTCATGAAACGGTCGACGAACAGCGCACCCGACTCCTTGTCCACCTCGTACTTGATCGGGTCCGAGTTCATCGGGATCTCGATGACCACGTTGAATGCGTCGGGGACGTTCGTGCCGGGGGAAACTTTGTCGAAGGACATGGTCGATCTCGTTGAGGGTTGGTTTTAGGAAGACTCGGACAAACCCGCAGTTTACTTTCCGCGCACTGCAATGGGCACCACCGAGGTGAGATTTGCCTGTAAATTGCCGTCGTTGGCCAATCCGGCTCCCCGTCCTGCGGCGGGCTGCTCGAGGAAGCAACGCGACGGAAGCACAGTCCCGTGGCGTTGCGCACCAGGACCGTGCTTTCGTCTCCAAAAGTCACAACGAACGAATGGAGACAACGCATGAATGGCAACACCCCTCTCGTCCTGGCCATCGTCTGCGGCCTCGTGGCCGTCGGCTACGGCATCTGGGCCCGCAGCTGGATCCTGGCGAAGGACCCCGGCAATCCCCGCATGCAGGAGATCGCGGCGGCAATCCAGCAAGGCGCCGCAGCCTACCTGGCCAAGCAGTACCGGACCATCGCCATCGTCGGCATCGTGCTGGCGGTGCTGATCGGCCTGTTCCTGGACCTCACGACCGCGGTCGGCTTCGTCGTCGGCGCCGTGCTCTCGGGTGCCTGCGGCTTCATCGGCATGAACGTGTCGGTACGCGCCAACGTGCGCACCGCACAGGCCGCGACGCAGGGCATCGGCCCGGCGCTCGACGTGGCGTTCCGCGGCGGCGCCATCACCGGCATGCTGGTGGTGGGCCTTGGGCTGCTGGGCGTCACGGGCTTCTACTGGTTCCTCGCAAGCACCGGCAAGACCGGCGCCAACCTCGCAACGCTGTTGAATCCGCTGATCGGCTTCGCCTTCGGCTCCTCGCTCATCTCGATCTTCGCGCGGCTCGGCGGCGGCATCTTCACCAAAGGCGCGGACGTGGGTGCGGACCTGGTCGGCAAGGTCGAAGCCGGCATCCCGGAAGACGACCCACGAAACCCGGCGGTGATCGCCGACAACGTGGGCGACAACGTCGGCGACTGCGCCGGCATGGCGGCCGACCTGTTCGAGACCTATGCCGTGACGCTGATCGCCACGATGGTGCTCGGCGCGCTGATGGTCACGGCGGCACCGCTCAATGCGGTGATGTATCCGCTCGCGCTCGGCGGCGTGTCGATCATCGCATCGATCATCGGCTGCTTCTTCGTGAAGGCATCGCCCGGCATGACCAACGTGATGCCTGCGCTCTACAAGGGCTTGGCCGTGGCCGGCGTGCTCTCGCTGATCGCCTTCTGGTTCGTTACGTCCTGGCTGATTCCGGACAACGCCATTGCCGCATCGGGCAGCGTTGTGAAGCTGTTCGGCGCCTGCTTCGTCGGACTCGCGCTCACGGCAGCGCTGGTCTGGATCACCGAGTTCTACACCGGCACGCAGTACCCGCCGGTGCGCCACATCGCCCAGTCGTCGACGACCGGCCATGGCACCAACATCATCGCCGGCCTGGGCGTGTCGATGCGTTCCACGGCCTGGCCGGTGATCTTCGTCTGCATCGCCATCCTGGCGTCGTATTCGCTGGCTGGCCTCTACGGTATCGCGGTGGCCGCCACGGCGATGTTGAGCATGGCCGGCATCGTGGTCGCGCTCGACGCCTACGGACCGATTACCGACAACGCCGGCGGCATCGCCGAGATGAGCGAGCTGCCCGAGAGCGTGCGCGCCGTCACCGACCCGCTCGACGCCGTCGGCAACACGACCAAGGCGGTGACCAAGGGCTATGCGATCGGCTCGGCTGGCCTCGCGTCGCTGGTGCTTTTCGCCGACTACACGCACAAGCTCGAGAGCTACGGCCAGGCGATCACCTTCAACCTGAGCGACCCGATGGTGATCGTCGGCCTGTTCATCGGCGGACTGATTCCCTACCTCTTCGGCGCGATGGCCATGGAAGCCGTGGGCCGCGCAGCCGGCGCGGTGGTGGAAGAGGTCCGCCGGCAGTTCCGCGACATCCCGGGGATCATGGAAGGCACGGCCAAGCCCGAGTACGGCAAGGCG
>CAIQMJ010000166.1 GCA_903872875.1 uncultured Variovorax sp. | reverse complement strand
TGTCGCTCCATCTCGGCCTCGTGATGGACGCGCCGGACCTGCTCGCGCAATGGGGCGTCGGCAGCACCGTCAAACCTCTTTCCTCCACCCTCTCTTCCTGATTCTGAAGTCCATCCCCCTCATCGACCTGGGCGGCAACCTCGACCCGCACGCCCCGGCTGCGCAGGCGAGCGCCCGCGCACTCCACGACGCCCTGAGCACGCTCGGCTTCGCCTACATCGGCGGCCATACCGTGTCCCCCGCCACGCGCGATGCGGCCTTCGCGGCCTCGCGCAGCTTCCATGAATCGCCGCTCGAGAAGAAGCAGTCGCTCGCGATCAACGCGTCGCACCGCGGCTACATGGGCATGGCGACATCGACCATCGTCACCTCGTCGGTGGCCAAGGTGACCAAGCCCAACATGAGCGAGTCGCTGATGCTGATGCACGAGCTGCCGCCGGACGATCCGGGCCTGCTTGCCGGCCTGCCGATGCAGGGCCCGAACCAGTGGCCGGAGTGGCTGCCCGGCTTCAAACCCGCGATGACGCAGTACGTGGCCGAAGCCGACGCGCTGAGCCGCTACATCGTCCGCCTGATCGCGATCAGCCTCGGCCTGGAAGCGACCGCGCTCGACCACCACTTCGACCATCCGACGACCTTCCTGCGCGCGCTGCACTATCCGCCGCAGCCGCCGCTCGCCGACGACCAGATGGGCTCGGCGCCGCACACCGACTACGGGATCATCACGCTGCTCGCGCAGGACGACTCGGGCGGCCTGCAGGTGCGCCCGCGCGGTGGCGACTGGATCGAGGCGCCGCCGATCCCCGACACCTATGTGCTCAACGTCGGCGACATGCTCGCGCGCTGGACCAACGACCGCTTCGTGTCGACGCCGCACCGCGTGATCAACCGCTCGGGCGGCGACCGCTACTCGTTGCCGTACTTCTTCGATCCGGCGATGGACGCGCAGATCGAATGCCTGCCGACCTGCACCGACGCGGCGCATCCGCCCCTCTATCCACCGGTCGCCTACGGCGACTACCTGATGGAGCGACTCAACAAGAACTACGACTACCGCCGAGACACGGCCAAGGCAGGCGCCTGACGCCTGACCGAACACCCCTCGTTCCTCCTTTTTCTTCTTCAAGGACCCTCATGAAAAACTTTTCCCGCCGCGATTACCTGCAAGCCATGGTCGCGGCCGCCGGCATGTCGGCACTCGCCATTCCCGGCCTCTCGCTGGCCGCCCAGAACCTGGTCGTCAACACCTACGGCGGACGCTGGGAGAAGTTCTGGCGCACCGACCTGATGCCGATGTTCCAGAAGTCGAGCGGCGTGGAAACCACGCTGGACGTGGGCCTCGGCAAGAACTTCGTCGCCAACCTGCGCGCCGCCGGCATCGAGAAGCCGCCCTACAGCATCCTGATGCTCAACGAGAACATCGCGAGCCTGGTGCGCGCCGAAGGCTACTTCGAGCCGATCCCCGCGACCAAGGTGCCGAACCTCGCCAATGCCTATCCGTTCCTGCGCAACCCGGGCGACAACGGCGTGCGCGCCATCGTGTCGACCATCGGCATCGGTTACCGCAAGGACCTGGTGAAGACGCCGCCGAAGTCGTGGTCGGACCTGTGGAGCAACCCCGAGTTCAAGGGCAAGATCGGCCTCTACCAGATCGGCAACACGGCCGCGATGCTGTTCCTGCTGATGACGGCCAAGCTCTACGGCGGCTCGCAGGATGCGATCGACCGTGCCTTCACCGAGGTCAAGAAGCTGCTGCCCTTCACCCAGGCGGACTTCAGCGGCACGCTGTCGACCATGCTCACGCGTGGCGACGTGACCGTGGCCGTGATCGACTTCCCCGAGATCGTCGCCCTGCAGAAGAAGGGGGTGCCGGTCGAGATGGTCGTACCGACCGAAGGCGTGCTGGCCTTCGAGCAGTCCTTCAACGTGCTGAAGAACGCGCCCGCCAAGGAAGAGGCCTACAAGTACCTCGACTTCATCCTGCGCGCCGACGTGCAGGAAATGATGGCCAAGGAGTTCTTCACCTCGCCGACCAACACCAAGTCGAAGCTCGATGCCGAACTGGCCAAGGACGTGCCGGTGGCCGGCGAGGGCATGAAAAAGATCTTCCAGTTCGACTGGAACAAGGTCAATCCGCAGGTCGCGGCGATCACCGACCGCTGGAACCGGGAGATGAAGTGAGCGTTGCGGCCGACGCGCGCCCGGCCGTCGGGCGGCGCACCACGCGGGTGTCGCTCGACGGCCTGCACAAGACCTTCCCCGGCGCCGCGGCGCCGGCGATCCAGCATCTCGAGCTGAAGACCGAGGAAGGCGAATTCATCTCGCTGCTGGGCCCGAGCGGCTGCGGCAAGACCACCACGCTGCGCTGCGTGGCGGGCTTCGAGTTTCCCGACCAGGGCCGCGTGCGGCTGAACGACGAGGACATCACCGACCTGCCGCCGGAGAAGCGCGACATCGGCATGGTGTTCCAGAACTACGCGCTGTTCCCGCATCTGACGGTCTACCGCAACCTGGCCTTCGGGCTGGAGATGCGCGGCATCGGCAAAGCCGAGTGCAAGCGCCGGATCGACGCGGTGCTGGCGATGGTGCAGCTCACGCCGATGGCCGAGCGCTATCCGCGCCAGCTGTCCGGCGGACAGCAGCAGCGCGTGGCGCTGGCGCGCGCGCTGGTCATCGAGCCGCGGCTGCTGCTGCTCGACGAACCACTGGCCAACCTCGACGCCGTGTTGCGCGAGGACATGCGCGTGTTCATCCGCGAGCTGCAGAAGCGCGTCGGCATCACGACGCTCTACGTCACGCACGACCAGGCCGAAGCGATGGTGATGTCCGACCGCGTGGCCGTGATGCTCGGCGGCAAGCTGCTGCAGTTCGACGTGCCCGAGGCCATCTACCTGCGCCCGCGCAGCATCGAGGTGGCGCGCTTCATCGGTCGCTCGAACCTGATCGAGGGCCGCGTCGAAGGCCTGGCCGATGCGACCGGTACATATCCGACCTATCGCGTGAGCACCGCCCTCGGCGAGGTGCCGGCCTGCTACGACCAGCCGCTCACGACCGGCCAACCGGTGCACGTGACGATCCGCCCCGAGGCGATCCGCTTCCGCAGCGATGGTCCCTACACCGGCCTGGTGCAGTCCGCCTACTTCCTTGGCAGCACGGTCGAGCACACGCTGCAAGGCGCCGGTGGGCAGAGCCTGCTGGTGCAGACCTCGCCGAGCCAGCGGGTCGATGCCGGCGCCTCGTCGGCCTTTGCCTTCGATCCGGGCCACGCCTGGGTCATCGCAGGCCCATGAGCGCGACCATGACGGCGCCATCGCCTGCGATGGATGCGCCGCGGCGCAGGCCGCCGCTCGGACGGCGCGCGTTCTGGCTGATCGCGCCCGCGCTGGTGCTGGTCGGCGTGTTCCTGGTGCTGCCCTACCTCAACATCGTGAGCATGAGCCTGCGGCCGCCGGCCGTCGGCGCGCCCTACGGCGCGGGCTTCACGCTGTCCAACTATGCGACGCAACTCGGCGACGGCTACGTGCTGGGCGTGCTCTGGGACACGATCCTGCTGGGCCTCACGACCGTGCCGATCTGCCTGCTGCTGGGCTATCCGGTGGCCTTCCACCTGGCGCGTACCAAGTCGCGCTGGGGCAGCCTGCTCTACGTGCTCGTGCTGTCGCCGCTGCTGGTCGGCGTGGTGGTGCGCAGCTTCGGCTGGCTGATCCTGCTGTCGGGCAACGGCGTGGTGAATCGCGCGCTGATCGACATGGGGTTGATCCAGACCGGCCTGCAGCTGATGAACAACCGCCTGGGCGTGACCATCGCGCTGGTGCACGTGTTCCTGCCCTTCATGATCCTGCCGCTGGTCGGCGTGATCCAGGCGATCGACCCGACGCTGGAGCAGGCGGCGCGCTCGCTCGGCGCATCGCGGCTGAAGGTGTTCTGGCGGCTCACGCTACCGCTGTCGTGGCCGGGCATCCAGGCTGGCACCATCCTGGTCTTCGTGCTCACGCTGAGCGCCTACGTCACGCCGGTGATGCTGGGCGGCGCGCAGGTCAAGACCATGTCGGTGCTGGTGGTGCAGAACCTGATCGACAACTTCCAGTGGCCGATGGGCGCGGCCCAGGCGCTGGTACTGGCCTTCAGCGGCATGGCGGCGGTGTTCATCTATGCGCGCGTGAGCGGCATCTTCACCAAGGGCATCCAATGAGACGCGCTCCCCTGGCCGCGCGGGTGGCCGATGGCTTCGGCCTGTTCTACGTGGGCGCCGTCTACGCGTTCCTGCTGCTGCCGATCGTCGTCATCATGCTGATGTCGCTGAGCGCCGGCGAGGTGCTGACCTTTCCGCCGCAGGGCATTTCGCTGCGCTGGTTCGGCGCGCTGTTCGCCAACGAGGCCTTCATGCGCGCCATCGGCACGTCGCTGAAGGTGGCGACGATCGCCACCGTGTGTTCCACGGTGATCGGCGTGTCCGGCGCGCTCTACGTGGTGCGCTACGCCACGCGCTTCCGGGAGAGCCTGCGGATGATGCTGATGCTGCCGCTGATGCTCCCCGAGATCCTCACCGCCATCGCGCTGCTGTTCTTCCTGTACGCGACGGGCATCGGCACGAAGACGATGTTCGGGCTGGTCATCGGCCACGTGCTGGTGACGCTGCCCTACGTGTTCACCAACGTCGCCTCGACGCTCTACAACCAGGACGCGTCGCTCGAACAGGCGGCGCGCAGCCTGGGTGCGTCGCCGCTGCGCGCGTTCATCCGGGTTACGCTGCCGCTGATCAAGTCCGGGATCATCACGGGCGCGCTCTTCGCCTTCGTGATCTCCTTCGACCTGTTCAACATGTCGCTGCTGCTCAAGGGCATCGGCATGACGACGCTGCCGCTGCAGCTGTTCGACTACCTGCGCTGGGATTTCGACCCGACGGCTGCGGCCGTATCGACGGTGAGCATCCTGCTGACGCTGGCGGTGGTGATCGTGATCGATCGCACGGTCGGGCTCCGGTCGTTGCGCTTCGGATGATGCGCTGTGTCAAAAAAGTAAGGCAAAAGTGGTGCGGCGCGGTACATTGAGGGCGTCCCTCAGTTCTTGAAACGGATTCGCCATGGCATCGCTCCAGCAAACGCCCGCTTCCCCGAAGGCCGCAGCCGCGGCCGCACAGCGCGAGCGATTGCGGCAAGGACTGCCGGCCACTGTCGAATTGCTCAAGCAGCGCCAGGCCGACCGCATCGACGACCGCGAGATCGACGCCTACGTGAGCCTGAACTGGCTCGAATGGCATGGCGGCGGACTGCGCCTGACCATCACGGGGCGCAACGTCTGCGCCCAGACGGCGGCATCGACCATCGTCGACTGACCCGCGAAGGTCCAACGAAAAGAGCCCGGCGGCGCTTCACGGCGCCACCGGGCTCGGTCGTTGACGTTGGGTCGACGATCAGCGGGATCGGACCGATGAGTCCAATGGACCCACCACCCCGCCCGCTTTTCCCGTTCAGCGATTGCCGACGATGATCTGCGCGATCAGGCCGGTAGCGATCGCGGCGAGCACGTAGTCGCCGCCTACGCCGACCCACTGATAGCCGCGGGGCGGCTGTTGCAGGCGATGGCTGCGCCAGTCGTCGACCACATAGTTGCGGCCACGGTACTCGTTGGGCACACGGCCGCCGCGGCGCCATTCGGCATGCGGCTCAGGATAGCCGCGGCGGTCGGCGAAGCGACCGTCGCGGAAGTCCTGGCGGTCGCCACGGTGGTCGTTGTCGAAGCGGCCGCGATCGCTCGGGCCGGGGCCACGATCACCGCGGTTGTTCTGCTCCATGCGGCCACGGTCGCCGGGTCCAGGGCCACGGTCGTCGCGCCGGTCTTGCGCGAAGGCTCCGCCGGCCGCCATGCACAGGGCCAGCGCAGCGGTGGCGACGCTCATGCTTTTGGATCGGATCATTCTGGAACTCCTTCTGCGTTGTTGAGGATTGCAGTTTGCGCGGCCGATGTGTCGCCGGGCCACGGGCGATGTGCGCAGTACGTGAAGGAGGTAAGACGACGTATCGGTGGTCGATGTCCTACCGCCGGGGTCGCCCGGCGTGTGGTTTGCCCGCCCGCCGACCAGGAGGGTTGGTGCAGCACTGCGTGCTCAGTCGTCCGATTCGGCCGCCGCGCTGCGCGCCATTCGCTCGCTCTTCCAGTACACGTCGTCACCGCCGTCCATGCGGTTGAGCACACGCGCCAGCACGAACAGCAGGTCGCTGAGCCGGTTCAGATATTGGCGCGGGCCATCATTGATCGTCGATTGGGCGCCGAGCGCGACGACCGCGCGTTCGGCCCTGCGGGCGACGGTGCGGCACACGTGGGCGATCGATGCGGCACGGGTGCCGGCGGGCAGGATGAACTCGGCCAGACGCGGTAGCGCGGCGTTGTGCTCGGCAAGTCCGTTGTCGAGTTGCAGCAGCGCATCGGGCTTGAGCAGCGTGTAGCCGGGCATCGACAGTTCGCCGCCGAGGTTGAACAGCTGGTGCTGCACATCGACCAGCAATTCACGCACGGCGTCGGGCATCGGCTCGCACAGCAGCACGCCGATCTGCGAGTTGAGCTCGTCCACGTCGCCCATCGCATGGACGCGCAGGTGGTCCTTGGGGACACGGGTGTTGTCGCCAAGGCCGGTGGTGCCGTCATCGCCGGTGCGCGTGGCGATCTGGGTGAGTCGATTGCCCATGATGGTGTCCTGAAGAAGTACGTTTCTTAGAATGGTAGACCTGCCCGCCGGGCCCCAGGAAAACACCATCATGAACGCACCGACAGCCCTCGCCCACCTCACGCCCGAGATCGCCCTGCGCGATGTGCCGGAGGCGTTGATCGAGGCGCTGAAGGCGCGCTTCGGCGAGCGCTGCTCCACCGCCTTGTCGGTACGCACGCAGCATGGCCGCGACGAGTCGTCCTTCGACGCACCACCGCCGTCAGCCGTGGTCTTCGCCGAGAGCACGCAGGACGTGGCCGATGCGGTCCGTTTTGCAAGCGACCACAGCGTGCCGGTGATTCCCTTCGGGGTCGGCTCATCGCTGGAAGGCCACCTGCTCGCGGTGCAGGGCGGCATCAGCGTCGACGTGTCGCGCATGAGCGGGATCGTGTCGGTGAACGCGGACGACCTGACGGTGACGGTGCAGCCCGGCGTGACGCGCAAGCAGCTCAATGAGGAACTCAAGAGCGCCGGCCTGTTTTTCCCGATCGACCCGGGCGCGGACGCATCCATCGGCGGCATGACGGCGACGCGCGCCAGCGGTACGAACGCGGTGCGCTACGGCACCATGCGCGAGAACGTGCTGGCGCTCGAGGTGGTGACGGCCAGCGGCGAGACGATCCGGACCGGCACGCGCGCGCGCAAATCGGCCGCAGGCTACGACCTCACGCGGCTGATGGTCGGCAGCGAGGGCACACTGGGCGTGGTCACGGAGATCACGCTGCGGATCTATCCGCTGCCCGAGGCGGTGTCAGCGGCGATCTGCTCGTTCCCGAGCATCGAGGCCGCGGTGCGCACGACGATCGAAACGATCCAGCTGGGCGTGCCCATCGCGCGCGTGGAGTTGATCGACGCCAACACGGTTCGCATGGTGAACAACTACGCCAAGCTGGGCCTGCGCGAGGAACCGATGCTGCTGATGGAGTTCCACGGCTCGCCAGCCGGCGTGAAGGAACAGGCCGAGACGGTGCAGGAGTTGGCCAGCGAGCACGGCGGCAACGCCTTCGAGTGGGCCACCACACCGGAAGAACGCACGCGCCTCTGGACGGCACGGCACAACGCCTACTTCGCGGCGATCCAGTCCCGTCCGGGCTGTCGCGCGATCTCGACCGACACGTGCGTGCCGATCTCGCGCCTGGCCGACTGCCTGCTCGAATCGGTGACCGAAGCCGATGCGAGCGGCATTCCCTACTTCCTAGTCGGCCACGTGGGCGATGGCAACTTCCACTTCGGCTACCTGATCGACCCGAACGATGCGGAGGAGCGCGCAAAGGCCGAGGCGCTGAACCACGCCTTGGTGTCGCGCGCGATCGCGCTGGAGGGCACCTGTTCGGGTGAGCACGGCGTCGGTCTTCACAAGATGGCATTCCTGGTGGACGAAGCCGGCGCCGGTGCGATCGACATGATGCG
>CAIQMJ010000165.1 GCA_903872875.1 uncultured Variovorax sp. | reverse complement strand
GACCTGGAGAAGGCGGCGCGCAACCTCGGTGCCGGGCCGCTGTCGGCGTTCTTCCTGATCACGCTGCCCCAGCTCAAGCCCGGCCTGATCGCGGGCGCCACCTTCGCCTTCGTCGAGGCGATCGACAACTTCGCGATCACCGCCTTCCTGACCGACATCCGCACCAGCACGCTGCCGATCGAGGCCTACGGCTATATCCGCGACTTCGACGACCCGACGGTGGCCGCGATGGCCAGCGTGCTGATCGCGTTGAGCGTCGCGCTGGTGCTGCTCGTCGAAAAACTCGTCGGCCTGGACCGCTTCCTGGCCAACCGCTGATTTCTGCAACCCTCCCCCACCCAAAGGCTTCACACATGACTGCCAACGCTTCCCGCACCTCGTCTTCTCCGAGCACCCGCACCGTCCGCCGCCGGCAGCTCGCCGGCCTGGCGCTGGGCACCGCGCTGCTCGGCGCCTTCCTGCCCGGCGCCGCCATGGCGCAGGACAAGCGCCTGACCCTGATGACCTACGGCGCACTCTGGGAACGGATCTTCCGCCCGCTCGCCGACGACCTGAAGAAGGACACCGGCATCACGCTCGAATACGTGAGCCAGACTTCGGCCGTCGAAGGCCTGACCAAGCTGCAGGCGAACCGCGACAAGCCGCAGGCCGACGTGTGGTTCACCAGCGAGTCGGTCGCGCTGCGCGCCGCCACCGACACCAAGCTCTTCGTGCCGCTCGACCCGGTCAAGATACCGAACCTGAAGATGCTGATGAAGGGCGCGGCCAACGACTGGTTCGTGGCGTCGTACTACGCGCCGCTGGGCATCGTCTACCGGCCCGACCTGGTGCCCGGCGGCAAGATCACGTCGTGGAACGACCTCTGGCAGCCCGCCTTCAAGAACAAGGTGTCGCTGCCCGCGCCCAACATCTTCCCGGGACGGATGATCCTGATCTCCACCCTGCTCAACGGCGGCGACATCAACAACATCCAGCCCGGCCTGGAGTTCCTGGCGAAGCAGAAGCCCAACCTCGCCGCGATCCACAGCGCCGATGCGCAGGCACGCCGTGCGCTCGCGCAGGGCGAGATCTGGGCGATGGTGACTTCGCCGTCGGCGGTGGGCGCGCTGCGCGACCAGAAGATTCCCGCGGCCATGGTGAGCCCCAAGCCCGCGCCGCTGTTCTTCGAAGGCGTGATGATCACGCGCAGCGGCAAGGAAGACCTGGCGGCCGCGTTCGTGAACAAGCTGCTGTCGCCGGAATGGCAGAAGTTCATCACCGACAGCTACAACATGGGCCCGGTGCGCACCGACGTGAAGCCGTCGGCCGCATTCCTGGAAGCCATGCCCAAGGAAGGCGACGGCGTGGTCGTGGACGAGGCGTACATCAACGCCAACATCGGCAAGTGGACCGATCGATTCAACGAAGTCACCGGCAAGTAAGCCTTGCATGAACCGGCGCCGGGCCTGCGCGAAGCCCGGCGCCGCACCTTTGCCGCTCGGCGCATTCAGAGCTTGTATGTCGACAGCAGGATGCTCGTCTCGGTGTTGGAAATGCCCGGGATCGAGCGGATCGCATTCAGGAGCTGGTCGAAGGACTCGAGCGTATCTGCACGCAATTCGGCCATCAGGTCCCAACGGCCATTCGTGGTGTGCAGTGCCACCACGTTCGGATGGCCGCGCAGCGCACGGCGGACCGCATCGCCATGGTGCCCCTCGATCTCGATGCTGGTGATCGCGCGGATGCGCTGCCCCTCCGCTTCGGGCTTCAGGCGGACCGTGTAGCCCACGATCGTCCCGTCGGCCTCCAGCCGTGCGATGCGGTTCTGCACGGTCGCACGCGCCACGCGTAGTTTTTGTGCAAGCGCGACCACGGAAAGCCGCGCGTTGTCCCGAAGCAGGCCCAGCAATTGGCGGTCTGTGTCGTCCATGCCTTGTCAATCTGTCAGTCCGAGGTGGCGGAATGTACGTCGATCGGACAGATGTGCCAACTTGCTCTCTTCACTATGGCACCGGTCGATCCGAGAATTTCGCCATGGCGTGGCAGGCCGGCCGCCACCTTCGAGGAGAAACCCATGACCCGTTTTGTCGACGTTCCCACCATGTCCCGCCTGGTCCAGGCCATCGGCGTGGCCCCCTTCATCGGCGAGCTTGCCGATGCCATCCGCGACGACTTCATCCGCTGGGCCGACTTCGACAAGTCGGCACGCGTCGCCAGCCATTCGGACATCGGCGTGATCGAACTGATGCCCGTCTCCGACGCCCGGAACTACGCCTTCAAGTACGTCAACGGCCATCCCGCCAACACGGCGCGCGGCCTCTACACGGTGATGGCCTTCGGCGTGCTGGCCGACGTGGCCACCGGCTATCCGGTGCTGCTGTCCGAGCTCACGCTGGCCACGGCATTGCGCACCTGCGCAACATCGCTGATGGCCGCGCGTGCGTTGGCACGGCCCGACGCGCGCCGCATGGCATTGATCGGCAATGGTGCCCAAAGCGAATTCCAGGCGCTGGCCTTCCACAGCCACCTGGGCATCGAGGAGATTGCGGTGTACGACGTCGACCCGCGCGCGACCGACAAGCTGGTGCGCAACCTGTCGGCCTGGCCTTCGCTGAAGATCGTGCGCGCCGCCTCCACGGCCGACGCCGTGCGCGGCGCCGACATCGTGACCACGGTCACCGCCGACAAGGCCCACGCCACCATCCTCACGCCGGAGATGATCGAACCCGGCATGCACATCAATGCGGTCGGCGGCGACTGCCCCGGCAAGACCGAATTGCATGCGGACGTGCTGCGCGCGGCGCGCGTGTTCGTCGAGTACGAGCCGCAGACGCGCATCGAAGGCGACATCCAGCAGCTGCCTGCTGACTTCCCGGTGGTCGACCTCTGGCG
>CAIQMJ010000164.1 GCA_903872875.1 uncultured Variovorax sp. | reverse complement strand
CGCCGCGCCCTTGAGCGAGTGTGCGGCCCGCATGCAGGCTTCGAGGTGTTGTGCCGCCTGCGGGTCACGTTCCAGCGCAAGCAGACCGGTGTTGAGTACCTGCACCTGGTTGTCTGCTTCGAGCTGGAACAGCTCCAGCATCGACGCGTCCCGGAGCTGGTCCGGATTCATGCGAGGCTCCGGTCGATCGCGTGGGCCAGTGCCGCCTCATCCAGCAAGCCGACCGTGCGCGAGCCGAACTGTGCAACACCGCGCGAGAACTTGATGGACGATCCGGCCAGCGTGGCCGGCAGCGGCTCGATCGCGCTCTCGGCAATGCCATAGATGCCGTCGACTTCGTCCACCGGCAGCACCACGCCGCGTCCGCCCATGGCCATCACGAGCATGCGCGGCAGTCCCGGCCGTTCGCGACCATCCGCTGCGGACAGGACGGGAGGTTGCGGCTCGAGGCTGAGCATGCGTGCCAGCGACACGCACACCGTGAGGCTGCCACGCACGTTGGCGACGCCCAGCAAGGCCGGATCGCGGCGATGCGGCAACGCATGCACCGGTCGTACCGGTGCGACCTCGTCGAGCGCACGCGTCGGCAGGCTCAGCCATTCGCGCTCGACCCGGAAGACGAGCAGACTCAGGCGCTTGCTGCATTCGCCCGCCCCGGTCCGCGCGATCGGCGCGGGCGACACGGTGGCCTCCAGGCTCGGCGGCAGGCGATCCAGCAGGTCCTTCGCCGCGCTCGCGTACACGGGGCAGTTTCGGCAGTGCACGTACGGAGGAAGCTTGTCGCAGCTCTTGTCGCCCTGGATGCCGACCCGGTTCCAGCAGTCGTCCACCGCGGCCATCACGGTCGCCGTATCGGGGGTGTCATCCATGTTCGCGCTCTTTACGGCTGGCGCGAGCCTTCAACCGGCGCGCGCCTTCGATGTCTCCCTGCGATTCCAGCAGTGCCGCGAGCTGCAGCAGCGCGCGGGCGTGGCCCGGGTCCAGATACAAGGCCTTGCGGTAGCCGGTCTGCGCCTGCTGCAGCCGGCCGGCGGCGTCGTGCAACAGACCCTGGAAATAGTAGGCATCGGCCGAAGGACCGCTGGCCGCCAGCCAGCGGTCGCAAGCGGCCAACGCTTCTTCCAGACGACCGAGGTCGGCCAGGCGCAGGAGCTCGGTTGCCGCATCCAGTGCTGCGCCGGATGAGGGCTCCGGCGCCTGGGTGGGCGGGCTGACAGCACGAAGCGAACGGTCCCGCGCGGGATGCGGGCGGGCCGGCGCCGCGCTCGCCGGCGGCGCCATCGAGCCTGGAATCGATCCCTGCGTCGTGCGCCACGGCTGCCTTTCCGGCGCACGCGCCAGGCTGAATGCAAACGCGTGGGCGCGGCCGATCGACGGCATGCCCTGCCGCGTCAACAGGCTCGCCTCCGCCGGCCCGACGAACATCAGGCCATCGGATCGAGTCAGCCGACGGAGTATCTTGACGGCGCGTTCCTGCGTCGGGGCGTCGAAATAGATCAGCAGGTTGCGGCAGAACACCACGTCGTAGGGCGCGGCACCTGCCAGCAGCAGGGAGTCGAACAGATTCCCCTGCTGGAAGCGGACACGATCGACCACCCGCTGCGACAACGCCTGTCCGCGCTCGGTCTGCGTGAAGTGGCGCTCGCGCAGCGGGCCTTGCGCCTCTCCACGGAAGGAGTTGTTCCGATAGACAGCGCGCCTTGCGAAGTCGATCACCTTCTCGCTGATGTCCACGGCGTCGACAACGATGCGCTCGGCGTCGACACCGGCATCCAGCAGCGCCATCACGATCGAATACGGCTCCTCGCCGGTGGAACAGGGCAGGCTCAGGATGCGAACCGTCTCCCTGTCCTTGAAACGCTCGCGGACGGCATCGGCCAAGGCGGCGAGCGACTCCGGATAGCGGTAGAACCAGGTTTCCGGTACCACCACCGCCTCGATCAGCGCCTGCACCTCGGCTGGATGCTGCTGCAGGCGCTTCCAGTAGTCGTCGTCGTCGACCGCGCCGCTCGCTGCGCAGCGCAGACGCACCGCTCGCTCGATCGCGGCCTCGCCGATCGAGCCGGCATCCAGTCCGATGCGGGCTTTCAGCAGATGGCCGAAACGGTTGCGCACGGCGTTCATGGCGCCAGGCTGCCGACATCGGCGCCACCCTCGGCAGCGAACAGGAGAGCCTGCACGTGCCCGGGCAGCAGGTCCTCCACGCTGACCCACTGAACCATGCCGCCCGCTTCGTTGAGAACAGGCCCGAGATAGCGCGCGCCGGGATTGGCGAGCCCGCTCGGCACGAACGCCGCCGGGTCGCGGTGAATGGTTTCGGTCGCGCGTTCCAGCACCAGGCCGAGCGTGCGCGCGGGCCCATGCGCCGGCGCAGACCCGCGGTAGTCGACCAGCACGATCCCCGTGCTGGTCACGGGGTTGGCCGGCCGGCCGAGCGCGAGAGCGCACAGGTCGATCACAGGCACCGGCTGCGCAAGCCCCGGCAGCACGCCGGCAACCCACCCCGGTGCGCCCGGCAACTGTTTGAGCGGCTGCTGTGGCAGCACCTGTTGCACGCAGGCGGCGTCGAGCACATAGCGATCCGCCCCCATGCGAAACAGCAGGAAGAGCTTGCGGCGTGCCGGCGCCGCCGCGCCCGCGTGCCGCAAGGGATCGTGAACCGCAAAGCTCACACCTTGAAGCGCGAAACGCCGGTCCGGAGGTCGTTCGAGACCAGGTTCAGCTCATCGATCGCCGAACTCGACTGGCGCAGCGACTCGACGGTCTGCTGCGTCGCTTCGCTGAGCTGGGCCAGCGCCTGGTTGATCTGCTCGGCGCCGGTCGCCTGCGCGCCCATGCCCTCGTTCACCATCTGCACGCGCGGCGCCAGCGTCTGCACCTGCTGGATGATCTGCGTGAGCTGGTCGCCCACCTGCTGCATGTCGGTCATGCCGCGGCGCACTTCCTCGGAGAACTTGTCCATGCCCATGACGCCGGCAGACACCGACGACTGGATCTCGCGCACCATCTGCTCGATGTCGTAGGTGGCGACGGCGGTCTGGTCGGCCAGCCGGCGGATCTCGGTGGCCACCACCACGAAGCCGCGGCCGTATTCACCGGCCTTCTCCGCCTCGATCGCCGCGTTCAGCGACAGCAGGTTGGTCTGGTTGGCGACGTTGGTGATGGTCGTCACCACCTGGTTGATGTTGCCGGCCTTCTCGTTGAGGATGGCCAGCTTGGCATTGACCGAGCCGGCCGCATCCACCACGTTGCGCATCGTGTCTTCCATCCGCGCCAGGCCGCCCTGCCCGTTGCCGGCCAGCGACGCGGTGCGTTCGGCGGCGCTGGACACCTCGGTCATCGTGCGCACCAGGTCGCGCGAGGTAGCGGAAATCTCGCGCGAGGTGGCACCGATCTCGGTCGTCGTGGCCGCGATCTCGGTCACGGTGGCCTGCTGCTGCCGAGACGTCGCGGCGATCTCGGTCACGGAGGTCGCCACCTGGATCGCCGACCGCTGGGTCTTGCTCACCAGCGTCGACAGCTCGTTGGCCATCGTGTTGAAACCGACCTCCACCGCATTGAATTCGTCCTTTCGGTCGAGATCGAGACGGCGCGTGAGGTCGCCGCCGCCGAGCTGCGTCAGCGTGCCGACGATGCTGTGCATCGGCTGGGTGATCGCCTGCATCAGCAGGTAGCCGCAGGCGATGGCAGCAGCCAGCGCCAGGGTCAGCGAAACCAGGATGCCGGTCTCGGCGCCGGCAACGGCGTTCGCGATCCCTTCGGTCGCTTCGTCCGCCTGCCTCTTGTTGTTGGTGACGATCGCCGCCAGGATTTCGGTGCCTGCGTTGAACAGCGGGCTCAACTGCTCCTGCAGGGTCGTGCGGCCGCGCGCCGCCAGCGTCGCGGGGTCGTCGGCCAGCAGCGCGTCACGCACGCGGCGATAGTTCGCAATGACCTTGCGAAAGTCCTCGTACATCGCCGTTTCTTCCGTGCGCTTGACCGACTTCTCGTAGCCGGACAGAAGGTCGTCGAACTGGCGATCGGCCTTGGCCAGCGACTCCATCAGTGCGCGGCGATTCTCCGGCGTGGTCTGCTCGATGACTTCCCGCAACCGCACGAAGCTGCCGCCCCAGCTGGAACGCATCGTCGCGCTGTAGTAGAGCCCGGGAACGGAGTCGTTCCGGATGACTTCGACGTCGCGCTCGATCGACAGCAGCCGCTGGAAGTTCATGGCCGCCATCAGGACCATGATCGCCAGGATGACCGCAAAACTGGCAAGCATGCGCTGGCGGAGTGTCAGATTTTTCATACAGAGAGTGTTGCAACGAACCTGGCGCGCGCCTGTCGTCAGCGGAGGACGGTGAGTGCAACATTTTGTGCACAAGTGTTCGACCACGAACAGCGAGTGCAGAAAAAATCCGAGCTATCGCCATCTGATTGTCAATTTGAGTCAGATGATACTGATGCTTTGGCGCTCATTTCTCGGAGATTCGTGGCTTCGCCCCGAGGTGCCGGAACGCCGAGACCGTCACCGGGACCGTCGCAGGCAGCGGCTACTCGCGCCCTACGCGCGCGAGCCGAGCCGCCCTCACCTTGTCACCACTTGCCTGCGCCGGGCTGCTTGGCGCGCATCGCCGCGCTGAGCATCTCGACCGCATCGGGCCGCTTGCCCTGCTGCGCGAAATTGAGGGCCGTCATCCCCAATTCGTTCTTCATCATCGGGTCGGCGCCCTCGTCGAGCAGCAGCTTCACGCCCTCGGCCGAGCCATACATCGCAGCCATCATCAGCGGCGTGGTGCCGTTGGGCGACTGCGCGTCGATGAAGGCGTACTTGTCGAGCAGTGTCTTCATGATGCTCAGCTGACCGCTGCTGGCCGCGTAGTGCAGCGGCGTCCAGCCCGGCTTGTTGACCGCGGCGTCGCGTGCCAGCAGCTTCTCGACCAGATCCGCCTGGCCCTTGATCGCGGCCAGCATCAGCGGGCTTTCGTCGCTGGCGTTGCGCGCGTTGATGTCGGTCTGCGGAGACGACAGCAGCACGTCGATCACCTTCGGCGAAGGTTCGCGCAACGCGATCAGCAGGCCGGTCTGGCCCCGTTCGTCGCGCGTGTTGGGGTCGAAACCGCGATTCAGCAGGTTGCGCACGGCACCGGGGTTGTCGCCATGCACCGCGCGGAAGTAGTCATCGAACGAGCCGGCATGGGCCGCCAGCGTGGCGGACAGGGCGGCCGCGAGCGCGGCCAGGCAAAGCAGTTTCTTCATGGCGATTTCAGGTTGTCACGCCGTTGAACAGCGTCTCGAAGTTCCGGCTGGTGGCTTCGGCCACCGCCTCGACAGGCATCTGCCGCAACTGGGCAATCTGCTGCGCGACGAGCGGCACGTACGACGGATTGTTGGTCTTCCCGCGGTAGGGAACGGGCGCGAGATAGGGGCTGTCGGTCTCGATCAGCATGCGGTCCAGCGGGACGAAGGCGGCCACGTCGCGCAGGTCCTGCGCCTTCTTGAAGGTCAGGATGCCGGAGAAGGAGATGTAGAAACCGAGGTCGAGCGCCGCACGCGCCACCTCGGCCGTTTCGGTGAAGCAGTGGAAGACGCCGCCGGCCGATCCGGCCGATGCGTCTTCGCCCTGCTCCTTCAGGATCGCCAGCGTGTCGGCCGAGGCCTCGCGCGTATGAATCACCAGCGGCTTGCGGGTCTGCTGCGCGGCGCGGATGTGGACCCGAAAGCGCTCGCGCTGCCATTCCATGTCGGCGATGGTCCGCCCGCCTTTGCGCTCGGCCATCTGGTAGTAGTCGAGCCCGGTCTCCCCGATCGCCACCACCTTCGGCCGCGCCGCGCGGGTCAGCAGGTCGTCGAGGCTGGGCTCCGCAATGTCCTCCTCGTCCGGATGCACACCCACGCTGGCCCAGAAGTTGTCGTACTGCGCCGCGAGCGACTGCACGGCATCGAACTCCTCCAGCTTGGTGCAGATGCACAGCGCGCGATCGACCTGCGCTGCAGCCATGGCAGCGCGGATCTGCGGCATTTCCGAAATGAGTTCGGGAAAGGTCAGATGGCAGTGGGAGTCTGTGAACATGGCAATCTCGATGGCAGTGGCCGTACCGGAGCGGTATGGCAAGCAGACCGCGCATGCGCGCGGCGGGATTCAGAGTGTCTGGGTCGGGCGGTCCGAGCCGGCCAGCCCGGCGAGTGCTTCCTCGATCCGGGCCTTGAGCTGGCGTGATTTCTCGTCCGGCGGAAAGCGCACGCCGACGCCCGGTGCCCGATTGCCACCCGCGCGCGAAGGCGTGATCCACGCCACCTTGCCTGCGATCGGGTGGCGCTGCGGATCGTCGGGCAGTGTGAGCAGGACGTAGACGTCGTCGCCGAGGCGGTAATTGCGCGAGGTGGGAATGAAGACGCCGCCCTCGGCGAACAACGGAATGTAGGCGGTATACAGCGCGCTGCGCTCGCGGATCGCCAACTGGATCACGCTGGGACGGCCGGATGGGCGCGCGCCGGAACTCATGGACGGCGACCCGCGGAGCCCAGGGCGCTGCGTGCCTCGCTCACCAGCGACTCGAGCATCAGTCCGGCATTGAACGGGTGATCGGCGGTGCGCGCCGCCTGGGCAAGCGACTTCGACCAGCGCGCCAGTACCAGGTGCGATGGCGCGGCCGGCAGATCGGCTGGCGCGAAGAAGCGAGGCTCGGCGCCGCTGCCGACGGCCATCAGGTCGTGGCAGAGCTTCTGCAGCACGCCGATCGCCTGCGCGGGTGCATGGTCGGAGAGTGCGGCGACCTCGCCGCGCGACATCGCCTTGGGTAGCAGCGACCAGGCCTTCGGCGACTGACCGCTGCCGGCGAGCTGCAGTGCGTCGCTCGGCCGGCCCCCGGCCGCGCGCAGCAGCGCGGGTGCGTCGGCGGCCGCAACGCCTTGCGCAACCAGCCACTCGATGGCTTGCCCGGTTTCGGGCCACGCCAGCGGGAAGCCGAGGCAGCGGCTGCGGATGGTCGGCAGCAATTGCCAGGCGGCTTCGCTGGAGAGCACGAAACGGACGTCGCCGACCGGTTCTTCCAGCGTCTTCAGCAGCGCGTTGGCAGTGATCGCGTTCATGCGTTCCGCCGGATAGACCAGCACGACCTTGCCCCGACCGCGCGCGCTGGTGCGCTGTGCGAAGCCGATCGCGTCGCGCATGGCCTCGACACGGATCTCCCGGCTGGCCTTGCGCTTCTTGTCGTCGATGTCGGACTGTGTCTTCTCGTCGAGCGGCCAGCCGAAAGCCATCATCGCGGTCTCGGGCATCAGCACGCACAGGTCGGCGTGCGTGCGTACATCGATGGCGTGGCAGCTGCCGCAATGGCCGCACGCCCCTTGCGGCGTCGGCGACTCGCAGAGCCAGGCCGCGGCGAGTGCCAGGGCCAGTTCGTACTGGCCCAGACCCGACGGCCCTTGCAGCAGCCAGGCATGGCCGCGCTGGCGCAACAGGTCGGCCAGCGGCGCGAGCAGCCAGGGAGCGAGCGGTGCCATCAGATCACTCCCTTCGACCGCAGCGCGGCCTCGATCTGCTGCCAGACGGCTTCGCGTGGCCGGTCTGCATCGATGCGGGCGAACCGGCCCGGCTCTCGCGTGGCCCGGGCCGCGTAACCTGCCGCCACTTGACGGAAGAACTCCACAGGCTGCGACTCGAAACGATCGGGCACGCGTGCGCCGGCCAGACGCCCGGCGGCGGCTTCTGGCGCAAGGTCGAACCAGATCGTCAGGTCGGGTTGCAGCAGCACGCCGGGGTGCGCGGCGCCGCCCTGCACCCAGGCTTCGAGCGTAGACAGCACGCCCAGGTCGAATCCGCGGCCGCCGCCCTGGTAGGCGAAAGTGGCGTCGGTGAAGCGGTCGCACAGCACCACGTCGCCGCGGGCCAGTGCTGGTTGGATCACCTGCGTGATGTGGTCGCGGCGGGCTGCGAACACCAGCAGCGATTCGGTCAGCGCGTCCATCGGCCGGTCGAGCACCAGCGTACGCAACGTTTCGGCCAGGGGCGTGCCGCCGGGTTCGCGGGTGCGCGTGACCTGGCGGCCAAGGCCGCGGAACAGCGCTTCGAGCGCATCGATGTGGCTGGACTTGCCTGCACCATCGATGCCTTCCAGCGTAATGAACAAGGCCGGTGTGCGATCGCTCATTGGCCGCTCCGTGGGGTGGCTTCGGAAGCCGCTGCGCCGCCGACGCCGCGTTGATAGCGGTTGACCGCCCGGTTGTGCTCGTCGAGCGAGCCGCTGAACTGGCTGCTGCCGTCGCCGCGCGATACGAAATACAGCGACTTGCTCTGCGCCGGCTGCACCGCGGCCAGCAGCGCCGCCTTGCCCGGCATCGCGATCGGCGTGGGCGGCAGGCCACCGCGCGTGTAGGTGTTCCAGGGCGTGTCGGTCTGGAGGTCCTTCTTGCGCAGGTTGCCGTCGAACAGAGCGCCCATGCCGTAGATCACGGTCGGATCGGTCTGCAGCGGCATGCCGACGCGCAGGCGGTTCACGAAGACGGCCGCGATTTCCGGCCGATCTGCGGGCTTGCCTGTCTCTTTCTCGACAATACTGGCCAGGATCAGTGCGTCATCGGCCGACTTGAGCGGCAGGTCGGGCGCGCGAGCGGCCCAGGCGGCCTCGAGCTTCTTGTCCATCGCCCGCATGGCGCGCTGCAGCAGCGCGACGTCGGTCGAGCCCTTCGAATAGGTGTAGGTGTCCGGAAAGAAACGGCCTTCGGGGTGCTGGCCGGGCCTGCCCAGGCGCGCCATCAGGGCGTCGT
This sequence comes from uncultured Variovorax sp., assembly GCA_903872875.1. GTDB lineage: Bacteria > Pseudomonadota > Gammaproteobacteria > Burkholderiales > Burkholderiaceae_C > Variovorax. Next base: position 3,385 of record CAIQMJ010000164.1, on the reverse strand, counting down.
CGCTGTCGCCGACGCTCTCGGGCTTGAGCTGCTCGGCCTTGGCCAGCGCGGCGCGGACCTGGCGGAAGTTCCAGCCTTCGACCAGCACCACGCTGCGCGTGGCCTCTTCGCCGCGCACCAGCACGTTGAGCAGCGTGCGCGGCGTCACGCCGCGCTCCAGTTCGTAGCTGCCGGCACGGATCTGGCGGTCCTGCCCGGAAAAGCGGAACCAGGCGTACAGAAGCTGCGGATTGACCTGCGTCCCGGTGTCGGCGACGAGCTGCGTGATGCCGCGGGGCGTGGTGCCGGGCTCGACCGAGAGATCGACGCTCGGCGCGGGCAGCTGCAACGGACGGTTGAGCCACCAGAGCGCTCCCGCGCCGAGGCCGAGCACGGCAAAGGCACAGAGCAGGAACAGGGTGAGGAAGAAGCGGCGCACGGACAGGAAGGATGGCGGCGAAGCGCGGAGCCGGAGAGGTAGCCCTTCGGGCCCGCGGGACAGGGCCGGCCATGATAATTCAGCGATGACCTCCGCCGTCCTTCAGGGTGTTACCGCCCTCTCCCACCTTGGCGTGATCCGCGCCGAAGGCCCCGAAGCCGCGAGCTTCCTGCATGGCCAGCTCACCCAGGATTTCGCGCTGCTCGATGGCAGCGAGGCCCGCCTGGCGGCGCTGTGCACGGCCAAGGGCCGCATGATCGCCAGCTTCGTCGGCATCCGGCCGCAGCCCGAACTGATCCTGCTGGTCTGCAGTCGCGACATCCTGGCCGCCACGTTGAAGCGACTGTCGATGTACGTGCTGCGCGCCAAGGTCAAGCTGAGCGACGCCACCGAAGCCATGCCGCTTTACGGGCTGGCGGGCAGCGCGATCGCGGCGAACGGCGTGGACCCTGCCGCCGAGCCGGGTCGGCGTACCGAGGTGGCCGTGGCGGGCGCCGATGCGTCCGCATCCACGCCCGCCAGCGTCGTGACACTCCATCCCGCCGATGGCGTGCCGCGTGCGCTCTGGATCGCGCCCGACACCACCACGCCGAAGCCGGCCGGCGCCGTACTCGAACTCGGCCTCTGGCAATGGGCGGAGGTCCGCAGCGGCATCGTCACGCTGACCACCCCGGTGCTCGATGCGTTCGTGCCGCAGATGGTCAACTACGAGTCGGTGGGCGGCGTGAACTTCAAGAAGGGCTGCTATCCCGGCCAGGAGATCGTTGCCCGGAGCCAGTTCCGCGGCACGCTCAAGCGTCGCACCTATCTGGTGAATGCCGACGCGCCGATCGCAGCCGGCCAGGAAGTCTTCGCCGGCGGTGACGGCGAGCAGCCGGTGGGCACGGTCGCCCAGGCCGCAGCGGCGCCCAATGGCAGCTGGTCGGGGCTCGTGTCGATGCAGATCGCTGCGCTCGATACCGGCCGCCTGCATGCGGGTGCTGCCGACGGGCCGGCGCTGGAGGTCGAGCCGCTGCCCTACCCGCTGTTGCTGGACATCTGAGCGGCCACGCGGCGCCCTGCCGCGTCGGTCCTCAACGCGTCACAGCGTCTTGCGCATGTCGATGTGCGCAATGCCGGCCTCCTCGAAGGGCTCGCCCTCCGGCAGGTAGCCAAGCCGACGATAGAAGGCTTCGGCACTGCGCTGCGCGTGCAGCGTGACTTCGCGATCGCCGCGCGCCCTGGCCGCAGCCTCGAGCGTCTTCAACACCGCCGCACCATGGCCGCCGCCGCGCAGCGTGCGATGCACCGCCATCCGGCCGATGCGCGCTACGCCTGGCGCGTCCGACAGCAGCCGTGCGGTGCCGATCACGCGGCCGAGCCGGTTGCGCGCCACGGCATGCAGCGCAGTCGTGTCGTGCGCGTCCCACTCGAGTTCCTCGGGCACGCTCTGCTCCTTGATGAACACCGCGCGGCGCAATGCGCCCGCACCCGCGGCCAGCTGCTGCCAGTCGCCGGTCGCCACTTCACGCATCGGCTCGCCGGCCTCGTAGCCCGTCAGGATCTCGCGCAATTCGGGCGGTACCGGCTTCGAGGTCTGGGTCTTCGGATCGGCAAAGACATAGATCAGCTCGGAGGTGACCAGCAGTTCGTCGCCACGGAACAGCGCACCATGGAACACGATCGACGAGTTGCCGATGCGCACGCACTTCATGCCGGCATCGAGCACGTCGTCCATGCGGGCGGATGCGTTGAATTCGACCGACGCCTTCTTCACGTACAGGTCGCCGTCGAGCGCATGCATCGACTCCTCGTACGGCAGCGCCATGTCGCGCCAGTACTCGGCGATCGCGGTGTCGAAGTACATCAGGTAGTGCGCGTTGAAGACGATCTTCTGCATGTCAACTTCCGACCAGCGCACGCGAAAGCGCATGAGGTGGCGGAAGTCGGCGCGGACGTAGGGGCTGGTGCCGGTGCTGCGTGTTTCGGTCATGGATTGAGTGCGTGTTGCAGGGCGCGCGCGGCATCCGCATGCGCCTGGAGGGCCTCCGGTATGGCGCGGCCCATCTTGATGAATTCGTGGATGACGCCGCGGTAGATCTCGAGATCGACCGCTACGCCGGCGGCGCGCAGCTTGTCGGCGTAGGCAATGCCATCGTCGACCACCGGATCGGCCTCCGCCAAGCCGATCCAGGCGGGCGCGACACCCTCGACATCGTCCGCCTTGAGCGGCGCGAAACGCCAGTCGTCGCGATCGGCGGGCGTGCGCACGTACTGGCCGAAGAACCAGCTGATCAGCGCTTCGTCCAGCAACGGTCCGGTGGCGAAGCGCGCATGCGACGGCGTGTCCTGGTGTGCGGTCATGCCGGGGTAGAACAGCAGTTGCAGCGCAATCGGGATATCCGCGTCGCGCGCCATGAGCGCACACACTGCGGCGAGCGTGCCGCCCGCGCTGTCGCCGCCGAGGGCAAGGCGTTTGGTGTCGAGCCCGAGCGCCGCGCCGTTCGCGACCAGATGCCGCACGGCGTCCCAGGCGTCGTCGGACGCCGTCGGAAACTTGTGCTCGGGCGCGAGCCGGTAGTCGAGCGACATCACGGCGCAACCGCTGCGGCTGGCGAGCACGCGGCACAGCGTGTCGTGCGTCTCGATGCTGCCGACCGTGAAGCCGCCGCCATGGAAGTACAGCAGCACCGGCAGCACATCGTGCGACGGCGCATACAGCCGGGCGGGCAGCGAGAAGCCGTCGCGCGCGGGTATCTGGAGGTCCTCGATCCGCGCGAGCGGCGGCTTGGGGACCTCCAGCACGCCGGCGCCCTTGGCATAGGCGGCCTTGGCTTCGGTAGCGTCCATTGCATGAAACGGCGGATGGCCGGCGCGCGCCATGCGCTCGACCACGCTGGCCATCTTCGGCGTCAGCATCGGTTCGGACCCGCATGCGCCGGGTCGGGCCAAGTGCCAGATGCGACAGCGGCGCGGGTATTGTGGGTG
>CAIQMJ010000163.1 GCA_903872875.1 uncultured Variovorax sp. | reverse complement strand
GCGCCGCCTCGGGCATCACGACCACGCCGGTGCAGCCGTCGGGCGGCTCGGTGGCTTCGAGCTGCGCGAAGGCATAGAGCAGTTCGCTGCGCGCGTTCAGGGCCACGACGTCTTCCAGCGTCACCTCGGCGCCGGCGGCAATGCCTTCCATCTCGCGCAGCATGTCGGCGTCGAAGGCACCGATCATCGGCACGAAGCGGCGCGCCAGCGCATGCGTGCGGGCCCAGTCCAGCCCGACGCGTGCGAAGGCTGCGCGGTAGGTCTCGAGGCTCAGCGCGATGCGGTCGCCGGCCGCGCGGCCGTACTGCCGGCCGCATTGGTGCGCGTCGCCTTCGATGTCGTAGAGGGGGAAGGATTCGATGGTCATCGTGGGTCGGCTCGTTGGGGCTTCTGGACGCGTGCTGCCGATGTCGGCGCGTCAGCGCGGTGCGGCGTCGGCCACCGCGAGGATCGACGCCCGCAGCGTGTCGATGACCTCGTCGACGTGGCCGCGCGTGAAGGTGAAGGGCGGCGACAGCGCGATGGTGTCGCCGACCGGCCGGACCAGCACGTTGCGCGCCAGGCACTGCTGCGTGACGGCCTGCGCATGGTTGCCGACAGAGCCGTCACGCGTCGCAAGTTCCACGCCGGCCAGCATGCCGATGTTGCGGATGTCGATCACGCCGGGCAGGTCCTTGAGCGAATGCAGCGCGTCCTCGAAGTACGGCGACAGCGCGGCCGCCTGGTCGAACAGGCCGTCCTCGATGTAGCAGTCGAGCGTGGCCATCGCGGCGGCGCAGGCCAGCGGATGGCCGGAGTAGGTGTAGCCGTGCAGCAGTTCCACGCTGTCTTCGCTGCCGCGCATGAAGGCCTGGTGCACGCGGTCGCTGACCAGCACCGCGCCCATCGGCACCGCGCCGTTGGTGAGACCCTTGGCGGTCGTGATGATGTCCGGCACCACGCCGAACAGGTCCGACGCGAAGCGCGCGCCGACGCGGCCGAAGCCGGTGATGACCTCGTCGAGGATCAGCAGCACGCCGTGCTTGCTGCAGATCTCGCGCAGCCGCTTCAGGTAGCCGACCGGCGGCACCAGCACGCCGGTCGAGCCGGCGACCGGCTCGACGATCACCGCGGCCACGGTCGAGGGGTCGTGCAGCGTCAGCAGCGCTTCGAGCGCGTCGGCCTTCTCGACGCCGAAGGCCGGCTCGCCGCGCGAGAACGCGTTGCGTGCCAGGTCGTGCGTGTGGGGCAGGTGGTCGACGCCGTTCAGCAGCGGGCCGAAGGTGCTGCGCTGCCGGCCGATGCCGCCGACCGAGATGCTGCCGAAGCTCACGCCGTGGTACGAGCGCTCGCGGCCGATCAGCCGGTAGCGGCCCGCGTCGCCGCGCGCCCGGTGGTAGGCCAGCGCGATCTTCAGCGCGGTGTCGACCGACTCGGATCCCGAGTTGGTGAAGAACACGTGGTTCAGGTCGCCGGGTGCCAGGTCGCCGAGGCGCGAGGCCAGCGCGAACGCGCCGGTGTGGCCCATCTGGAAGCTCGATGCGTAGTCGAGCGTGTCGATCTGCGCCTTCAGCGCCGCGCTGATGCGCGGGTTGCGGTGGCCGGCGTTGACGCACCAGAGCCCGGCGATGGCGTCGAGCACCCTGCGGCCGCCGACCATGTCGTAGTACAGACCCTCGCTGCCCGCGATCAGCTGGGGTGCGCGCTTGAACTTGCGGTTGGGGGTGAAGGGCATCCAGAAGGCCTCGAGCGACGGCGCGGTTGCAGCGGCGGCACCCGTGGAAACGTCTGGAGTGGCGAGGGAGGACGAGGCGTCGGCAAGTGCCATGGGATGTTTTCTCCGTTGTGGCGGTCCGTGTGTCGGGCCGTCGTGGAGCGGAATCTTAGGAATGGAAATTGTTTTTTCGACCCGGTATGTACATGGTTTTTGGCATGGCAAAAATACAAAAGAGTCACGATCATCGAACCCGTCGGACGCATCCGGAGAACCCTGCATGGGCCCAGAATTTGAGAAACCGGTCCCGCCGCTCACGCAACGCGTGAGCCGCTTCATCCTCGACCAGGCGCTGGCCGGCAGCTACCAGAATGGCCGCCACCTGACCGAAGCGGACCTGGCCAGCCGGCTTGGGATTTCGCGCACGCCGGTGCGCGCCGCGCTGCGTTTCCTGCACGAACGTGCCGTGCTGGCGCACCTGCCGAATCGCGGCTATACGCTGGCCGCCGATCGCGAGGCGCTCGGCCTGGCGCGCCGAGACATGCCGGAGGACGAGGAGAAGACGCTGTACTACCGGCTGCTGCGCGACCGCCTGGCGGGCACGCTGCCGACCCGCGTCAACGAACTCGAACTCGCACAGACCTACGGCGTGCGGCGCCCGCTGCTGCGCAGCGTGCTCACCACCATGCTGCAGGACGGCGTGCTGCGCGGACGCCACTACCAGCGCTGGGAATTCACCGAAACGCTGGACTCGGTCGAGAGCGAACGCGAGAGCTACCGCTTCCGCCTGACGGTCGAATGCGCGGCCCTGCGTGAGCCCGGCTTCCGCATCGACCGCGACCGGCTGCTGGCCTGCCGCGACCGCCAGCGCGCGCTGATCAGCCATGCGCCGCGCTACACCTGGATGGACTTCTTCGAGGCCAATGCCGAGCTGCACGAGCTGCTGGCCAGCGCATCTGGCAACCGCTTCATCCTCGATGCGGTGCGCCAGCAGAACCGGCTGCGACGCATGTCCGATCTGTCGGACTACCCGCTGGTCAGCGCTGCTGCGCTGCGCAAGTCGAGCGAAGAGCACCTGCAGATCCTCGACGCGGTCGAGGCCAACGACCTGCCCGCCGCGGAGCAGCGCATGCGCGCTCACCTGAGCCGGGCCAGCGACCTCCTGGAGCGCCGTGTGATCGGCGCCCTCAACGAAAGGGAATCCACATGACGCCACCTCTTTTTGCAGATGCGGCCGATGCCGCGCGCATCGCCGCCTCGGCCACCGCCCACCACTGGCGCGACGGTTTCGTGCCGCCACCCGCATCCGGCGCTGCGCCATTGCCGCCGCGGCAGCCGCGCGCCACGCCGATCTTCGAGTTTCCGCACAACCGCTGGGCCTTCTCGCACCTGCGCGAACTGCAGCCGACCCGCAACGTGCCGCGCGGCCGGGGCCCGGTCGCCATGCTGCCGCGGGCCGAGCGCGACGACCTGGACACGCTCGGCTTCGTGCCGCTGCAGGAGGGCATGCCCGCGACCTGGCAGGAGGCGCTGGCCGCCGTGCATGCCGACGGCGCGGTGGTTCTGCACCGCGGGCGCGTCGTGTACGAGCGCTACTTCGGCGCGCTGGACGAAGACGGGCAGCACATGGCGATGTCGGTCACCAAGTCGGTGGTCGGCACCGTGGGCGCGATGCTGGCCGCCGAGGGCGCGCTCGACCCCGAGGCGATGGTCACGCACTACATCCCCGAACTCGCAGCCAGCGCCTTCGGCACGGCGACCGTGCGGCAGGTGATGGACATGACGACCGCGCTCGACTATTCGGAGGACTACGCCGACCCCGATGCCAGCGTCTGGGGCTATGCACGCGCTGGCGAACTGTTGCCGCGGCCCGCAGGTTATGCGGGGCCGCAGGGCTTCCGGCAGTTCCTGCAGACCGTGCCGCAACTCGGCGCGCACGGCGATGCCTTCGCCTACAAGACCGTCAACACCGACGTGCTGGGCTGGCTGATCAGCCGCGCCGCCGGCCAGTCGCTCGCCCGCGTGCTGAGCGAACGCATCTGGTCGCGCCTCGGCGCCGAGCAGGACGCTGCCTTCGCGCTCGACGGCCAGGGCGCGGAGTCGGCCGGCGGTGGCCTGAGCTGCGGCCTGCGCGACCTCGCGCGCTTCGGCGAAATGATGCGGCTCGGCGGGCGCTTCAACGGCGCGCAGATCGTGCCGCAGGCGGTCGTCGACGACATCCGCCGCGGTGGCGATCCGGCGCGCTTCGCCAAGGCCGGCATGGTCCGGCTGGCCGGATGGAGCTATCGCAACATGTGGTGGGTCGCGCACGATCCGCACGGCAGCTTCACGGCGCAAGGCATCCACGGCCAGATGCTGCACATCGATCCGGTGGCGGAGATGGTGGTCGCGCGCTTCGCGTCGCATCCGCTCGCGGCGCATGGCCATCTGCCGACCGTGATGCCGGCGTTCCGCGCGCTGGCGGCGCGGCTGATGCAGGCATCCTGAACGGCTCAGCGCCCGGCGATCACGTCCGCGAAGAAGGCCTGCACCGCGGGCAGCACGCCCGGAATCTTGTGCGCGACGCCGGCCACCTCGTCGAAGCGCACCGCGATGCCGTGCCGCTCCCACGACGCCTGCAGCGCGCGCAGGCGCCCGATGCGCGACGTGGTCTCGTCGTTGATGCCGTCGATGTGCAGCGGGCTGCCGGGCGGCACCGCGATCTCCCAGGTCTCGACGTCATTGCCGCCGACCACCATCTGCACGCGCACCTGGCGCAGCGCATCGATGTCCACTGCGCGGCGGAAGCGCTCCGCCAGGTCGGCCACGCCGCGCCAGGCGGGCGCCGACAGGTCCAGCGGCGTGACCACGCCCGGCGCGCCTATCGACGCGGCCAGCAGGCGTTCGGGATGCAGGTACGCGAAGCGGTGCGTGAAGTGCCCGCCACCCGAGAAGCCGTGCAGCAGGAAGCGCGTCGCGGTGCGCCACTTGCGCGCGACCTCGTCGACCATCTGCAGCAGCACCAGGTCGTAGCGAATGCCGTGGGCCTCGATCCACTTGTAGCCATCGGCTGCACCGGGCGCGCCCATGCCGACCGGGAACAGCGGCGCCAGCACGATGCAGTGGTGCTCCTCGCAGAAGGCCTGGAAGGCGTCGCGGTACACGTGCGGCGTGCGGTTGCTGCCGTGTACCAGCACCACCAGCGGATAGGTGCGGACCGCGTCCTCGTCGTAGCTCTGCGGCACGTACATGCAGTACGCAAAGCGCTGGTCGGCCTGCAGCGCATAGAAGGGCGTCGCGCCCCAGTCGTAGTAGCTCAGCAGGCGACCATGGCCCGGCGTGGATTTCATACCTGACGTCCTTCGGTGGTTGTCGATGTCGCCACGGTGCCGCGCAGCCAGCGCGCCGAGTCGTCGAAGGCGCAGCCGGCCACGTCCACCGCGTCGACCATCTCCAGGAAGCCGTGGACGGTGCCGGGGTAGAGCGTCGACTGCACGTCCACGCCGGCAGCCGCCAGCCGCGCCGCCATCTCCACGCTGTCGTCCTGCAGCGGGTCGAGTTCGGTGATCACCAGGAAAGCCGGCGGCAGCCCTTCCAGCCGGGCGTGCAGGCTGTTCATGCGCGGGTCGCTGAAGTCCTCCGGCTTGCGCAGGTAGAGCGCCTGGAACCAGACCATCATGTAGACCGACAGGCCGTACTCGCCCGCGCCGTAGCGCAGTGCCGACGCGTGATAAAGATCGGTGCGGTAGGCGCCGTAGTTCAGCAGCATGCCGCGCGGCAGCGGATGGCCTTCGTCGCGCAGCGTCAGGCAGGTGCCGATCGACAGATTGGCGCCGGCCGAGTCGCCACCGATGAAGAGCTGCGACGGGTCGATGTCGAGCGTCTGCGCATTCGCCTGCAGCCAGCGCATCACGTCCACGCATTCGTCGAGCGGTTGCGGAAAGCAGGCTTCCGGCGCCAGCGAATAGGCGATGCCGATCACGGCAATGCCGGCACGGCTCGCGTACTCGCGCATCACGCGGTCGTGCGTGTCGAGGCTGAAGAGCGCAAAGCCGCCACCGTGCAGATAGACCAGCGCGCCCGGCAGCGAGCGGCCGTCGGGGTAGTGGACGCGCATGCGGACGTCGCCATGGCGCGTCGGGAGCATGTGCTCGACGGTGCGTGCCATGGCCGGGCCGCCCTGGGCCGCTGGCGCGCGCATCTTCTCGGCGATGGCCCGGCCTTCCGTGATCGGGATCAGGTGGCGCGGCGGGTACTTCAGGCTTTCGGCGCCCATCTGGCGCATCACGGCCAGCACTTGCGGGTCGAGTGGCGGCGGGGCGCGCGGGGTCAGCCAGTCGGGCGTGATGGCGGCGGCGGAAGAGGAAGAAGGGGAAGAGGCTGGGGAGGAGGGCGGTGTCACACGGAGCCTTTCGGGACTGTCTGGAGATCGGCCGCCCGAGGCGCGGGCCGGCCGCCGGCCATCTTAGGAATCGCAGTGTTCTTTTGCGCCTCGATGTACATGGTTTTCGAATGCGGGAAATACAAAGAACAAAGACAAGGTCCGCAGTCGTTCCGGGTCCGCCGGTGCCGCCTGGCTCAGTTGGTCCATCGGCACCGTCAGCGATGCCGGCGCCGCATCAACCATTCGATCGCCTCGAACAGCAGTTCGCTCAGCAGCGCCAGCGCAGCCGCCGGCAACGCACCGGCGACCAGCAGTGCGCGGTCGTTCAACGCCAGGCCGGTGACGATCCGCTCGCCGAAGCCGCCCGCACCGATGAAGGCGGCGATGGTCGCCGTGCCGATCGCGATCGTGGTCGCGGTGCGCACGCCGGCGATCAGCGTCGGCAATGCGATCGGCAGCAGCACCAGGCGCAGGTTCTGCGCGCGCGTCATGCCCAGCGCGGTGCCGGCCTGTCGCAGCCCCACCGGCACCTCGGCCAGGCCGGTCACGGTGTTGCGCATGATCGGCAGCAGCGAGTACAGCGTGAGCGCGATCAGCGCCGGCAAGGTGCCGATGGCACCGATCGCGGAGATCAGCACCGCCAGCAGTGCGAGCGACGGAATGGTCTGCAACAGCCCGGTCAGCCCCAACAGCACCGCGCGCAGCCGCAGGTGGTCGAACACCAGGACGGCGAGCGGCACCGCGATCAGGATCGCCAGGCCGACCGACACCGCGACCAGCAGCAGGTGCTGCCGCGCGAGCCGGCCCAGGTCGGGGCCGAACAGCTTGGCGGTGAAGCCGCGGATCGCGCCGTCGCCGCCGTCAGCGCCGACGGCCGATGGCCCGGCCAGGAAGTCGCGCGCGATGGTGTCGAAGGCCGCACCCTGCAGTTCGGCGCGTGCGTTCATCGCGATCATCGCGTGCTCGTCGATCCGCCCTTCGAGCTTCTGCAGTGCGGCCCAGGCCTTCGGCTGGCGCGTCGGCAGGTCGAGCCGGTGGAGCACGACCGCGTCGTAGCGCGGGAAGTAGCGGCGGTCGTCCTCCAGCACGCGCAGG
>CAIQMJ010000162.1 GCA_903872875.1 uncultured Variovorax sp. | reverse complement strand
CCGGCCGAACTTGCGAAAGCGCGGGCCGCCGCCGATCACGCGCTGCTTTTCCAGCGTGCGCGGCGACAAGCGCAGGTACTCGGCGGCTTCGTCGTTGGTGAGATAGCGTTGGGGCTGCGCGGCAGCGGTCGAGACAGTGGCGGCAGGCCGCAAGGGAGCGGGACGCATGGTGTGAACCTCCATCGGTTGAAAGCGCCCGGCCACACAGCGCGACCGGATGGAGGCAGTCTCAAGAAGCGAGGGGTTTTAGATCAGGGCCGTTTTGCATCCACATCAAAACGACCCTTCTCAAGCGGCGGAAGCTGTGCTAACCGGCGGTAGCCGCCGCGCATCAACGCATCGCCGCGATGCACCAGGCGGCGCACCTTGGAGCGCAGCCCGCCATCGCTGTACCAATCGGCTGCGGCATCTACGCCGAACAGTCCTTCCGCGACTTCACGCAAGGACGCGCCCGCCAGGGTCGCGTCGAGCGCCTGCAAGCTGTGCAGTTCCAGCAGCGCGGTAGGTGTCGGCCTGGGCTTGGCCGCCGCCAGTGCCGCTTGGAGCGCATGACCGCGCGTAGGCGCGGCAGCCTCGCCGCGGTGGGCATAGGCCACGGCCATGCCGTCTTCCAGGCCGGGCGCGAGCGCGAAGCGCAGGCAATGACCTGGGCTGCGCGCGATCAGCGCCAGCCCTTTGCCGTCATGGAGCAGTTGCTTGTGACCGGGGATGCGCCAGAACGCGAAGGTCGCCGCATCCTGTGGCGGATCGGCATCGGGGTAGAGCTTCACCACGGCGGCATGGCCGGGCAGCCAGGCCGGATGCGCGTCGCGCGCATCGAGCGCCGGGTCTTCCAGTAGGCGCAAACCCCAGCGATGCGCTGTGTCTGGCCCGCGATGACGGCGAAGCCAGTCGAGCCGGTAGTCGGGATGCCTGCGCAAATACTCCCAAGCGAGCGCGAGCGCATCCAGCCAAAAGACATACAGGTATGCGGCAGTCGGATACCAATACGCGAGGTGATGAGGATTGACCATGACGCCTCCTCCTGCGAACAGGACTCGCCGCCACGGAAGAACTACGCGCTACATCGCCATCGTCAGAGCGTCATGGGTTAAAAAGGCGAATGGGGTTGTCAAGACCGATTGGCTCCGATGCGTTGCGATATTCGTCTCAATGATGCGGCGGCAGCGCCCCGAACTTGGAGTGCTGCACAGGCCAGCCTGCCGCAGCCCGCGCTGGGCATCATGTCTATTTGGATCAGACTGGTGGGGCTACGCCGCAAGAATGCTGATTAAGACCTGCCCGGTATGACGCCAGACTGAAAAAGTCACAGTCGGCCGTATTCAGTCCGGGATCGCGCCGTCGCGCTCGGCCAGCCGGGTGTATTCCGACAGCGTGCGTGTGGGGCGGAAATAGCGGTCGCGCAGCACGGGCTGCTGGCGCGGCCCGACGATGCCGGCCAGCTCGGACAGCTTGACGGTTCCCTGCGCCGGCATCCCGATTCCCAGGTCGATGAGACCCCAGGCGGTATCGCCATCGGCGGGATCGAGTGCGGCCAGCAGCCAGGTCACATGCGCGTCCGGCGTGAACAGCCGCACCACGGGCACCGGGTCGATGGCCCGGCCAGCGGCGCGGGCCTCGCCGTTGGCGAGCAGTTGCGCGCGCTCCGGGACGGTGGCGAGTGGCTGGGGCATGGTCGGCAATCCCACAAATCCAATGATGCACGGATGCGGTTTCACGTTGAAGCGCAGAACCGCCAAACCGGATTTACGCCTTCGTGCGCAAGCACGGATGCGCTTGCGTGGCTTTGCTGGAACCCGCCGATGCGGATTTCCGTAAAGGCACAAAAACGTAGAACACCAAATGAACACTATAGATTGTAGCCCTATAGAGCGCAATGGGCTGTCATCTTGGTTTTTCGAGGGAAACCATAGGTGGCGGCTGGGAACTCATTGGCGAAGGCATTGAAGACAGTTAGAAAGGCGCGTGGCTTGAGCCAGGAAGCCTTCTCTGACGTGTCCAGTCGCACCTATATGAGCACCCTCGAACGCGACCTTAAAAGCCCGACCCTGCATAAGCTGGCCGAGCT
>CAIQMJ010000161.1 GCA_903872875.1 uncultured Variovorax sp. | reverse complement strand
GGCAAGGCCGACATCAAGGCCATGAAGAAGATGTGATCCGCATCACACAGTGATGCGATCATGAAAAAGGCGCCCGCGAGGCGCCTTTTTCGATGGTGGAGGCACCGTCAAACCGACAGTTCGGTCACCACGCGCTGCAAGGCATCGGGCAGCTTAACCGGACGGTTCGTTGCGCGATCGACGTAGACGTGCACGAAGTGTCCCTGCGCAGCCGCAGCCTCCGCGCCTTGGGCGAACAAGCCGATTTCGTAGCGCACACTGGAACTGCCGGCATGGGTGACCCTGATGCCGGCTTCGACGGTCTGCGGGAACGCCAGCGGCGCGAAGTAGTTGCACTGTGTCTCAACGACGAAGCCCACGGTGTCGCCTTGATGGATGTCCAGAGCGCCCCTTTCGATCAACAGCGTGTTCACCGCGGTATCGAACCAGCTGTAGTAGACGACGTTGTTGACATGGCCATAGATGTCGTTATCGGCCCAGCGAGTCGGGATCGAACGAAAGGCGCGATAGGCCGAACGGGCATGAGGTTGGGGACGGCTGTTCATGCTGCGGATTCTGCCAGCCACCTCCTCACAGCCGAATTAGAAGACACCCTCTAAACGGGGCCGGCTGCGGCCAAAGGACTTGATCGATACGCTCAGCTCCCTATACTTCGACTCATGCTGCACCGCAACATGAATTGACTGGCGCAGCGCAACGTGATCCATCCAATCAACCTTTCGGAGTTCTGCCATGGCACTGACCGCTGACCAAATCCTTGCTGCCCAAAAAGCCAATCTCGAAACCCTGTTCGGCCTGACCACCAAGGCGTTCGAAGGCGTCGAAAAGCTCGTCGAACTGAACGTGACAGCCTCCAAGGCCGCCCTGTCCGAAGCTGCCACTGCCAGCCAGGCGATCTTGAGCGTCAAGGATGCCCAGGAACTGCTCGCACTTCAAGCCAGCCTGTTCCAGCCGCTCGCAGAAAAGACCGCTGCCTACAGCCGTCACCTGTACGACATTGCCCAAGGCACCGGCGCCGAATTCAGCAAGGCATTCGAAGGCAAGGCAGCCGAAGCGCAGCAGGCCTTGGTCGGCCTCGTCGACAGCGCCGCCAAGAATGCACCGGCCGGATCCGAAACCGCAGTGGCTGTGATGAAAAGCGCCGTGGCTGCTGCCAACAATGCTTTCGAGTCCGTCCAGAAGGCCGTCAAGCAGGCAAGCGACGTTGCCGAAGCCAATTTCAGCGCTGTCTCGGCCCAGGCCGTCAACGCCGCCAAGACTGCAGCAACGCCGCGCAAGCGTTGAGCCGTACCCCTTGTCTCCTTGGATCCGCCCGGATCCAATTCAAGGCCCGATCCCAGGATCGGGCCTTTTTTTATTTCAGCCCACTCTTCGATAATGCTGTCTTCATATCAGGAGACTTTTTCATGCAGATCGAAGGCAAGGTTTTCATCGTCACCGGCGGCGCTTCGGGCCTGGGCGAGGGCACGGCGCGGATGCTGGCGGCGAATGGCGCCAAGGTCGTGGTGGCCGACATGCAGGCCGAAAAAGGCGAGGCCGTGGCTCGGGAAATCGGCGGTGCGTTCGTGCGCTGCGACGTGAGCCAGGAGGCCGACGGCCAGGCCGCCGTGGCTGCCGCCCAGAAACTGGGCAAGTTGGTCGGGTTGGTCAACTGCGCCGGCATCGCACCTGCCGAAAAGACCGTGGGCAAGAACGGCCCGCACGCGCTGGCCGTCTTCAGCAAGACAGTCACGGTCAACCTGATCGGGACTTTCAACATGATCCGCCTCGCGGCCGACGCGATGGCCAAGAACGAGCCCGAATCCACCGGCGAGCGCGGTGTGATGATCTCCACCGCCTCCGTGGCGGCATACGACGGCCAGATCGGGCAAGCTGCCTACAGCGCGTCGAAGGGCGGCGTGGTTGGCATGACGCTTCCGATCGCACGCGACCTGGCCCGCAGCGGCATCCGGAACATGACGATCGCACCGGGCATCTTCGGCACGCCGATGCTGTTCGGCATGCCCCAGGAAGTGCAGGACGCGCTTGCCGCCAGCGTGCCCTTCCCTTCGCGCCTGGGCACGCCCGAGGACTATGCAAAGCTGGCCAAGCACATCATCGAGAACGACATGCTCAACGGCGAAGTGATCCGCCTGGACGGCGCGATCCGCCTGGCGCCGAGGTAATCCCGCTGCTCTGGCGTCAGGGCGCCGGTAT
>CAIQMJ010000160.1 GCA_903872875.1 uncultured Variovorax sp. | reverse complement strand
GGGGGCGGCTGCGCGTCCGATGCCGCAGCCGACGTCGAGGATGGCGTGATGGGGCTTGAGGCCTGCGTCGAGGAAGAGGGCTTTGAACTGCTGTCCGACCCGCACAAAGTCGGCGTCGGCCGCGCCGACCAGACTCCAGAGTTCTCGCGGAGCCTGAATCGCTTCGGGGCCGGCGGGGGCGGACGGGGCCGATCGCAGTCGGCCGACAGCGGCGCGGATCGGGCGGGGCGTGAGGGTCTTCAAGGCGGTCAGCAAGGCGCGCATCCGATTCCCTCCGTCAGAACGGCGCCCGCTTATAGCCCAGACGTCGGCCTCATGCCCCAGGCATGGGATCCTGATCGTCGAACCGCGTGGCGAGCTCTGGAAACTTGGGCGTGCAGCTTTGGTAGAAGGTCGCGATCCGGCGCATGTCGGCGTCGTAATCGCCCGTCGGATAGATGGCTGGACCAAGGCCGACGACCTTGCGCTGGTAGTCCATCATCCCCAGCACCATCGGGACCTTCGCGCCCATGGCGATGTGGTAGAAGCCGGTCTTCCATTGTCGCGCCTTGCCGCGCGTGCCCTCGGGCGCGATCGTCAGCATGAAGGTGTCGCGGCGGCCAAACTCCTCGACCATCGCCTTGACCATGTCCTTGGAGCGTTCGCGGTCCAAAGGGATGCCACCCAGATCGCGCATCATCTGGTCGAACGGCGCCTTGAACAGCGAGGCCTTGCCGATGAAGCTGAGATCAAGGTTAAGGGCGTCGGCGGCCCCGACGAAATAGACGAAGTCCCAGTTGCTGGTATGGGGCGCGGCGATCACGACTGCGGGTTCTAGCTGAAGTGCGACGGAGAGCCTGGGCAGGATGACGGGGAGGGGGCCTCCTGTCACGTCAGGGTTCTCAGGGCATTGGCAGTCGGGCGACGGGCGGGCGCGGAGCCATCACACCGCGCAGAGCCCGTTCGTCGCCCGTGTCCCAGCCGTCACCGCGATCTGCTCTGCAAGCACGTCCTCCGGCGTGCGGTATCCGAGGCACTTGCGCGGGATCCGATTGAGCCGCGTGGACAGCTCCAGCAGCTTCTCCGGCGGGACCAGCGCGATGTCCGTGTCGCTGGGCAAGAAGCGCCGCAGACGGCCATTGGTGTTCTCGACCGTGCCCTTTTGCCAAGGCGCCTGTGGCTTGCAGAAGTAGCTGTCAATCTCGAGCGAGCGCTTCAGGGTCGCAAAGAAGGCGAACTCCGTGCCGCGATCAAAGGTAATGGATTGCCGCATCGGCGGAGGAAACGGCTCCAGGCGCTCGGCTAGGCCGGCCATGATGCCCGTCGAGCTGCGGCTCGGGTTCTTGATCATGATCAGATACCGGCTTCGCCGCTCGACCAGCGTCGTGATGTTGTGACGCCCGTATTCCTTGCGGAAAGCGATCAGATCGCACTCCCAATGGCCGTAGCTCTGGCGCTCGCCGATGTGGGCCGGCCGCTGGGCGATGGTGTTGTGCGGCGGGATATGAAGGCCGCGCGGTCGTCGGGCATAGCGCGCGCGCCGGCGCCGACGCATCCTGGGCAGCAGCTTGTAGAGCTCCGCAGCTCGGCCATCTGGGCCGTAGACGTAGCGATAGATGGTCTCGTGGCAGGCATAAGCTTGGAGCTGCCGGGTCGACTTGAGATGACCGGCGATCTGTTCTGGCGACCAGGTCTCTTGCAAGCGCTCGGTGACAAAGCGGGCCAGTTCTGGATCGCGATGCAGCTTGCCGACCCGTCTGCGACGCGTGGAGGCGCGCTCGTTGGCGGCGACAGCAAAATAGCCGCGCAGCCATGGGCCATCGTCGAACCAGTTGCGCCGAATCTCGCGGTGGATCGTCGATGGATGACGTCCAAGGCGCTCGGAGATGACCCGAACGGAGACCTTGGCGTCACGCCAGCGGGCGATCTGATGGCGTTCCTGAAGCGTGATATGGTCGTAACGCGATCCCATGTGAAAATCTCCGTGGACCTAAGTCCATAAAAACCCTCACAAATCGCACTTCAAAATAGAATCCGCCCTGGGGAGCGAAGTTGTCGTCCAAGTCCTCGACGTGCGAAATTCCGGCGCCGTCGAGCTGCTCGGGACCGTCGCCATCGAACGATTTGGACGCATCGACGTGTGGGTCAACAACGCGGGCGTGCTCCAGTATGGCCGCTTCGACGAAACGCCAGCCGAGGTCGCCGAAAACGTTATTCGCACAAACCTCTTCGGCTACATGAACGGCGCACGCGTCGCGCTGCGCCATTTTCGGGATCGCGGCCACGGAACGCTGATCAATGTGAGCTCCATACTTGGAGAGATCGGCCATCCCTACACGGCGGCTTATGTCGCCTCGAAGTTTGCGATTCGCGGCCTTACAGAGAGCCTTAGAGCCGAAGTTCGAGAGCAGCCCCATGTGCACGTCTGCGCCGTGCTGCCGGCGGCGATCGACACCGCGATCTACCAGCATGCCGCAAACTACACCGGGCATGCCGTCTCACCGATCTGGGCGCTCTATCCGCCCGAGGTGGTCGCCCGCGCCGTCCTCGACCTCGC
>CAIQMJ010000159.1 GCA_903872875.1 uncultured Variovorax sp. | reverse complement strand
GCCGTGCTGAATGCCCGCCACCCGAGCGCGGAAGGCGCCGCACCGCGATTCCTGCTGCTGCACCGGCCGCGCACCTGGAGCGAGAGCGAACGTTGCTGGATGGGCTGGGAACGCAAACGCGGCAAGCTCGAGATGCTGCTGCGGCTGCTGGTGGACGGCGACGCGACCGGCTTCCTGCCGCTGGCGCCCGGCTTTGCATTGGCGGGCCCGACGCCCTACGTCGTCACGCTCGACAGCGACACCGGATTGCCACCGGGCAGCCTGCGCGAACTGGTGGCGATCGCGGCGCATCCGCTCAACGCGCCGCGCATCGACCCGGCCAGCCGGCGGGTGGTGGCGGGCTTCGGCATCCTGCAGCCGCGCGTGGTCACGCCGTTACCCGAGCGCCATGAGCGCACGTTCTTCCACTGGCTGTTCGCCGGCCAGTGCGGACTCGACCCCTACAGCAGCGGTGCATCCGACATCTACCAGGACGTCTTCGGCGCAGGCTCCTTCGTCGGCAAGGGGTTGCTCAACGTCCATGCCGTCCATGCCACGCTCGACCGCCGGCTGCCGGATGGCGCGGTGCTCAGCCACGATCTTCTCGAAGGCAGCGTGGCGCGCTGCGCCGTGGTGAGCGACCTGTCGCTGATCGAGGACCACCCGCACCATGCCGGCGTCGCCGCATCGCGGGTGCATCGCTGGACGCGCGGCGACTGGCAGCTGCTGCCGTTGATGTGGCGTGCGCGCCATTTCGGCATCGACGCGCTGGGCCTGTGGAAGATGGTCGACAACCTGCGCCGCGCGCTGGTGGTTCCGGCATCCACGCTGCTGCTGGGCTGGACCGTGTTCGCGCCCGCATTGCCGCTGCACTGGGCGCTGGCCGCGGTGGCGGCGGCACTGGCGCTGGGGCCGCTGCTCGGCGCGCTGGCCGGCTTGGTGCCGACACGGCGCGGCATCGAGCTGCGCCACTTCTTCGATGTCGGCTCCATCGAGCTGCTGCGTGCGCTGGCCGGCGCCGCGTGGCAATTCACCCAGCTCGCGGCGCAGACCCGCCTGCTGCTCGACGCCACGCTGCGGGCACTCTGGCGGTTGACGTTCAGCCGTCGCCGCCTGCTGCAATGGACGACCGCGGCGCAGGCGCAGGCGCAGGCCCGCTACGACCTGCCGGCGTTCCTCCGCGGCGGTGCGCTCACCAGCGTGATCTGCGTCCTGCTTGCGTTCGCCTCGCTCGCGAGTCCGCATCCATGGCAGGGCTTCGTGCTCTTCATGCTGTGGGCATCCGCGCCCGTGGTCGCCTGGTGGAGCAGCCGCGTGCCGGTGGCCGACAGCGGCCCGGACGCGGACCGCCGGACCTATCTCGACGGCCTCGCGCAAGACACCTGGCGCTTCTTCGAGCATGTCGTCGGCGCGGCCGACAACCACCTGCCGCCCGACAACCTGCAGCTGGAGCCGGAACCGACCGTGGCGCATCGCACGTCGCCGACCAACATCGGCATGTACCTGCTGGCCTGCTGCTGCGCGCGCGAGTTCGGCTGGATCGACGCACGTGCGCTGATCAGCCGGCTCGACGCCACGCTGGACACGGTCGACCGCCTCGACAAGCACCAGGGCCATCTCTACAACTGGTACGACACGCAGACGCTGCGGATGCTGCCGCCGGCCTATGTGTCGAGCGTGGACAGCGGCAACTTCGCGGGGCATCTGATCGCGGTCGCCCAGGCCTGCCGCGCCTTCGCGCAGACCGAGGGTACCGCCTCCCAGAATCGGCAGGACGCACCGGATGCCCACGCGCTGGTGGCGATCGCCGCCCGCTGCGAGGCGCTCTGCGCGGCGATGGACTTCAGCGGGCTCTACGACCCGAAGCGCCATCTGTTCCACATCGGCCTGCGGGTCGACGAGAACCTGCTGGACGCCAGCTACTACGACCTGCTCGCGTCCGAGTCTCGGCTGCTGAGCTTCCTGGCGATCGCGAAGGGCGACGTGCCCCGGCGGCACTGGACCGCGCTGGGCCGGCCCTTCGTGTCGGTCGGCGTCCGGCCGGGCCTGAAGTCGTGGTCGGGCTCGATGTTCGAGTACCTGATGCCGGCGCTGGTGATGGGCGAGCCCGAGAACGGCCTGCTGCAGGTCGCCAATCTCGCGGCCATCCATGAGCAGCAGGCCTTCGGCCAGGCGTTGAACCTGCCGTGGGGCGTGTCCGAGTCGGCGTACCTGGCGCAGGACCATTCGCTGGCCTACCAGTACTCGCCTTTCGGCGTGCCGCGGCTCGCGTTGCGCCGCACGCCGCCGACCGACCGCGTGGTGGCGCCCTATGCCAGCGCGATGGCCGCGCTGCTGATGCCGCAGGACGCGGTGCGCAACCTGCGCCGGCTGGAGACGATCGGTGCGCGCGGCGAGTTCGGCTTCTTCGACGCGGTCGATTTCACGGTCGCGCGCCAGCCGGCGGGCCAGCCCTTCACCGTGGTGCGCAACTTCATGGCGCACCACCAGGGCATGTCCCTGGTGTCGCTGTGCAACGTGCTGTGCGCGGGCGCGCCGCGCCGCTGGTTCGGTGCGGCGCCGCTGGTTCAGGCGCATGTGTCGCTGCTCCATGAACGCACGCCGCGCCAGATCATCGGCAGCGCGGACCCGCGGCCGCCGCCCGAGCCCACCAGTGGTGAATTGCCGCCGGTGTTCCAGCCCCGGATGGTCGACGGCGCCGCGCCGGGCTTCCAGCCGACGCACCTGCTGTCCAACGGCCGCTACACGGTCGCGCTGCGCGCCAATGGTGCGGGCGTGAGCCGCTGGCGTTCGTTCAACGTCAGCCGGTGGCGCGACGATCCGCTGCGCGATGGCTACGGCACTTTCTTCTTCCTGCGCGATGTCGCGGGGAATGCCGCCATATCGCCGCTAAGCTCGCTCACGGCGCTGCCCGCGCCGGGCAGCGGCTGGACCTATCGCGCCCGCTTCCTGGCGGACCAGGTGCAATTCGAGGCGGACGGCCCCGGGCTGGAGTCGCGCATGACCGTACTGATCAGCCCGGAAGACGACACCGAGCTGCGCACCATCGCGCTGCACAACACCGGCACGCATGGCCGGACGATCGAGCTGGTGTCGTACTTCGAACCCGTGCTGTCCAACCCGAAGGCCGACGAGGCGCATCCGGCCTTCGCCAACCTGTTCGTCGAGACGCGCTGGGAACCGCGCTGGCGCGCCCTGTTGATGGCGCGCAAGCCGCGGCTGCATGGCGACCCGGTGATCGCGGCCGCGCACTTCCTGGCATCGACCGATGCCACCGTACTGTCGGTCGAATGCACAGCCGACCGGCGGGCCTTCATCGGCCGCAATGGCACGCTGGCGGCACCGGCGCTGGATGCGCAGCGGTTCGACGCGAACGGCGCGCCGATCAACGGACTCGACCCGGTCGCCTGCCTGCGCGTGCGGCTCGAGATACCTGGCGGCGCGACGGCGCGGCTGACCTTCGCCACGGCGGCCGACGAGCACCTCGATGCGCTCATCCCGCGCATCGACCGCTACATGCAGCCGATGCACGTCGACCGTGCGAGGCGCATGGCGGCCACGCTGGCACAGGTGCGGCTGCGCGACCTGAGCATCGACCCCGCCAAGACCCAGGCGCTGCAGGACCTGACGACGATCCTCACCTACACCACGCCGCGCGTGATGAGCGATCGCGGACTGATCGACCTTCGCCAGATCTGGCGCTTCGGCATCTCGGGCGACAAGCCGATCGTGCTGGTCCACATCCACTCGACCAGCGGCATGGGGCTGCTCAACACGCTGCTGCGCGCGCAGCCGTGGTGGGGCTTCGGCGGCGTGGCCTGCGACCTGGTCGTGCTCAACGG
>CAIQMJ010000158.1 GCA_903872875.1 uncultured Variovorax sp. | reverse complement strand
CTGAACCCGAAGGTCAGCGCCTCGGGCAGCAGAAGGATGAGTGCGGCGCCGAGGATGGCGCCATGGATGCGGCCCATGCCGCCGACGATGACCATCGCGAGCGCCTCGATGCTGATGAGCACGCTGAAGGTGTCGACATTGACGAAGCGCGTCTGCAAGGCCACCAGCGCGCCCGCGACGCCGGTGTAGAACGCGCTGACCATGAAGGCGAGCAGCTTGTAGCGCATCAGGTCGATGCCCATCGCACGCGCCGCGATGTCGTGGTCGCGCAGCGCCAGCCAGGCGCGGCCGATGCGGGTACGCATCAGGTTGAGCGTGATGAAGACGAACAGCACCAGCAACGCGAGTGCTGCGTAGAAGAAGCGCTGGTCGGTCTTGAACGAGAAGCCGAACACCGAGAGCGCATCGACCGGCATGCCGGCCGAACCCCGCGTCACGTTCTCGGCGAACAGCACCACATGCCGCACGATGAAGGTGAAGGCCAGCGTGGTGATCGCGAGGTAGAGGCCCTTGAGCCGCAGCGACGGGATGCCCACCACGAGACTCGCCACCGCGGCGACGCCGCCGGCCAGCGGTATCGCCAGCAGCGTCGGCACGCCGTAGTCGGTGGTGAGGATGGCCTGGCCGTAGGCGCCGATCAGCAGGAACCCCGCATGGCCGAGCGATATCTGGCCGGCGACGCCCGACAGCAGGTTGAGCCCGAGCACGCCGATCGACACCACGAAGATGGTGGTCAGCAGATTGAGCCCATGCGCGCCGAAGTAAAGCGGCGCGGCTGCGAGCAGCGCCAGTCCGGCCAATGCCCACCACCAGGTGGCGCGCTGGCTGGCCAGGGCGACCAGCCCGGCGTAGGAGGTTTGGTAGGTTCTGCTGCGCATCAGACTCTCTCGATCTCGCGTTGGCCGAACAGGCCGTAGGGTTTGACCATCAGCACCAGGACGATCAGCACGAAGCCCGCGATCTCCTTGAGCCCACGGCCGAGGTAGCCACCTGCCAGGTTCTCGAACACGCCGATCACCAGCCCGCCGAAGGCACCGCCCAGCACGGAATCCAGCCCGCCGAGGATGGTGGCCGGGAAGCCGCGCAGGCCCATCTGCGATATCTCCGGCTCGAGGCTGAACATCAGGCAGAAGGCCAGGCCGGCGAAGGCCGCGAACACCGCCGACAGCGCCCAGGCGGCAGCGCTGATGCGCTTCACGTCGATGCCCATCAGCAGCGCGGTGGTCTCGTTGTTGGACGTGGCGCGCATCGCGATGCCGATGCGCGACCGGGCGAAGAACGCCCACATCGCCAGGCACAGCACCGCCAGCGAGACGAGCGCGAAGATCTGCCCCGGATACAGCGCCAGGCCCGCAAAGCGGATCACCGTGTTGCCGAAGGGCCGCGGAAAGGCGGTCGGCTCGACGCCCCAGATCAGGATCACGGTCGAGCGGATCACGACCGCCAGGCCGATGGTGACCATCACGCGCGAGAACATGGGTTCGCCCAGCATCGGACGAATGAAGACGCGCTCGATCACCAGCCCCAGCAGCACCGAGGCCACCAGCACGCACACCAGCAACGGCGCGAAGCCCATGCCCGGAATGGTGGCCAGGCTGTAGCTGATGTAGGCGATCAGCATCATCACCTCGCCCTGCGCGAAGTTCACCATCCCGGTGGCGCGGTAGACGATGGCGAAACCCATCGCGACCAGCCCGTACAGCGTGCCGATCACCAGGCCGGAGGTGACGAGGTTGAGGAAGTAGTTCATCAGGCGGCCACCTTCTCCGGTCCGTAGAGGTATTCGATCTCGGCCGCGAACTTCTTCTCGATGACGCGGCGGCGCACCTTCATCGTGGCCGTCAGCTCGCCGTCGTCATGGTCGAGCTGCTTCTTCAGGATCGCGAACTTGCGGATGTTCTCCACGCGCGAGAAGCGGTCGTTCACGCGTTTCACGTCCTGCGCGATCAGCGCGTTGACTTCGTCCAGCCGCGCCAGCGTTTCATACGTGGTGTAGGCAATGCCACGCTCCTGCGCCCACTTGCCCACGGTGTCGAGGTCGATCTGGATCAGTGCCGTGACGAAGTGGCGTCCGTCGCCGAGCAGCACCGCCTCGCTGATGTACAGGCTCTCCTTGAGCGCGTTCTCGATCAGCGACGGCGTGATGTTCTTCCCGCCGCTGGTGATGAGGATGGCCTTCTTGCGATCGACCACCTGCACCTGGCCCGTGGCCTCGTCGAGTTCGACCACGTCGCCGGTGCCCAGCCATCCGTCGTCGAAGGCGGCACGGGTGGCCGCCTCGTCGTACAGGTAGCCCTTGAAGACGATCGCACCGCGCAACTGCAGTTCGCCGTCGGGCGCCACGCGCTGTTCGACCACGCCCGGCAGCAGCGGGCCGCACCAGCCCAGGCGCGACATCGACGCGGACTGCGAATGGCTGGCGCCGCTGGTCTCGGTCATGCCGTAGATCTGGTAGATCGGCACGCCCAGCGCTCGGAAGAAAAGGATCACCGAAGGCGAGATCGAGGCGCCGCCCGTCATCGCCACCCAGGCGCGATCAAGGCCGACGCCGGCCAGCAGGTTGCTGAAGACCGTGACTCGCAGCAGCCAGGCGACGAAGCTGTCGCGCAGGCTGACCGGCCGCCCGCCGTTGGCGATGGTGCGTTCCGCGATCGGGGTGGCGATGGCCAGCGCGCGCGTGAAGGCGCGCCGCGCGATCGGCCGCGCATCGCGCGACTTGATGAGGATCTCGTATTGCAGCTTCTCCCAGATCCGAGGCACGCCGAAGAAGAAGCTCGGACCGATCTCGTGCAGGTTGTGGGTGACGGCGTCGATCGACTCCGCGAAGTTGACGATCGAGCCATAGACCAGTTGCATCACCGGCGACATCAGCCGCTCGGCGACATGGCACAGCGGCAGGTAGCACACCACGGTCAGCGGCTTGCCCGCGAAGCCCTGGACCGCGCCGAGCGCCGCCGCATCGGACACGATGCCCGCGTGCGACAGCCGCGCGCCCTTGGGCATGCCGGTGGTGCCCGAGGTGTAGACGATCAGCGCGTCCTGATCGGCGTCCACCGCATCGAGCGCGGCGTCGAACGCAGCAAGCTGCCCGGCATCGGCCGCCAGCGCCTGACCGGCCTCGAGCGCGCTGGCAAAGGGCATCAACGCCGAGTCGGTGTAGTGGCGCATGCCCTTCCAGTCGACCGTGAGCACGCGGCGCAGGTCCGGCAGGCCGCCGTCCTGGCGCATGGCGTCGAGCACCTTGTCGGTCTGCTCCTGGTCGCCGCAGACCACCACCTTGGCGCGGCAATGGCGCACGATGTACTGGAGTTCGGGCCAGGGGTTGGTCGGGTAGATGCCCACCGTGACGCCGCCGAGCGACTGCGCGGCCAGGTCGGCGAAGAACCATTCCGGCGTGCCGTCGGACGCGATGGCCAGCTTGTCGCCGGGGCCGAAGCCCTCGCTGCGCAGGAAGAGCGCGAAGGCACGCACCCGTTCGAAGTAGTCGGCCCAGGTCACGGCGCGCCAGATGCCGCGCGTCTTCTCGCGCAGCGCGACGCGTGATGGCGTGCTCCTGGCACGATGGCGCAGCAGGCCGGGCATGGTGGCCCGGCGTTCGGCGACGCCGGGCGGCAGCTGCGTGTCCGCCCGCACGGTGTGGTCCGTGCGGCTCGCCGAGCGACCTCCGCCCTTCGGACTGCGGTGCCGATCGCCTTCGGGCGGCCGGGCGGCGCTCATGCGGCAACTCCTTCGCCCTGACCCAGGTAGGCCGCGATGACGGCCGGATCAGCGGCCACCTCGGCCGGCGTGCCGTCGGCGATCTTGCGGCCGAAGTTCAGCACGCAGAGGCGGTCGGAGATGTCCATCACGAT
>CAIQMJ010000157.1 GCA_903872875.1 uncultured Variovorax sp. | reverse complement strand
CGACCGACCCGCCGCTGCGCGCGTGGACGGATGGCGCGTGGCGACCGGTCGAGACGCCGGAGATGGACTGGTCCGGGTCCGTGCAGGCCGCGGTGCGCGACTTCGTCGGCTATGGCCGTCAACTGCCCGCCGTGCGCTGGCCCGGCGGTGCGCGCGTGGCCGTGTCCTTCGTCGTCAACTTCGAGGAAGGCGGCGAGTTCTCGATGCGCGACGGCGATGCGCACAACGAGTCGGTGTACGAGGTTGTCGATCCGCAGCCGCGGCCCGACCCATGCATCGACAGCCACTTCGAATACGGCACTCGCGTCGGCTACTGGCGCATTGCCGAGCTGTTCGCCGCGCACGGCCTGCCCTTCACGCTGAGCGCCTGCGGCCGCGCGGTCGAGCGCTCGCCCTGGCTGGCGCAGCATGCAGTGGCGGCGGGCCACGAGGTGTCGGCGCACGGCTGGCGCTGGCAGAAAGGCATCGCGCTCGACGCCGCGCAGGAGCGCGAGGCGATCCGCCGCACGCGCGACACCATCGCCGCGGTGACGGGCCGCGCGCCGGTCGGCTGGCACACGCGCTCCAGCGCGACGCAGCACACCCGCGCCTTGCTCGCGGAGCACGGCTTCCTGTACGACAGCGACGCCTACAACGACGACACGCCCTACACGGTGCCGGTCGACGGCCGGCCGCATCTGGTGCTGCCCTACGCCTTCGACACCAACGACATGCAGTTCCAGAACACCCAGCGCTTCGACACCGGCCGGGCCTTCGCGGAGTACGTGGGCGACGCCTACGACTGGCTCTGGCGCGAAGGCGCCGACCGGCCGCGCATGCTGTCGATCGGCCTGCACCTGCGCATGATCGGGCGGCCTGGCCGCATCGGCGCGCTGGAACGTATCCTGACGCACCTGAATGCACGCGGCGGCGCCTGGGTGGCCACGCGCGAGCAGATTGCGCGCCACTGGCTCGCGGCCACGACCTGAGATATCCATCAGAACCGCATGAAAGAAACCGAAGACGCGATCTACGACACGTTGTCCGGCTGCCTGCTGGGTGGCCGGCTGTCGCCCGGAACTCCGTTGCGCGAGAACGCGCTGGCCGAGGTGTTCGGCATCAGCCGCGAGCGGCTGCGCAAGATCCTGCTGCGCCTGCACACCAACCGGCTGATCGAGATGGTGCCCAACCGCGGCGCCTTCGTCGGCGCGCCTTCGCTGGAGCAGGCACGCGAGGTGTACGAGGCGCGCCGCGTGCTCGAAGGCGGCATCGTCGCGCACCTGGCACCCACGCTCAGCGCTGCGCAGGCCGAGCGCCTGAAGGCGCACATGGCACACGAGGAGCAGGCCTTCGCCGACAACAACCGTGCCGAGTCGGTGCGGCTGTCCGCTTATTTCCACACGATCCTGGCGGAGGCCACCGGCAACACCTTCGTCATGCAGCAGATGCAGGAGCTGGTCAGCCGGACGTCGCTGATGGTGGCGATGTACGAATCGGCCTCGGCAAGTCAGTGCGGCTGCGAGGAGCATCGCGACATCTTCTCGGCGCTGTTGCGCGGCGACGGGCCGAGCGCCACGCGGGCGATGAGCGTGCATCTGTCGCTGGTCGAGACCCGGTTGCGACCCGGCGTGGTGGCGCCGTCGACCGACGCGGTAGGCACGCTGCGCGCGCTGTGGATGAAGCGCACGGAAACCATTGCCACGGCATCCGTCCCGGACGGCGACGCATGAAGCTCGCCATTCTCAACCCGAACACCAACGTGGCGATGACCGACGCGGTGGTCGCCGCGCTGCGTGTGCGGCTGCCGCGGACGACCTCGCTGGCAGGCCTGACGGCCTCGAAGGGCGTGCCGGTGATCGATTCCGCCGAGCGCTTCGCGGTCGGGGCAGCCACCGCTCTCTGGATGCTCGACGACGTGCCGGCCGATGCGGGCGCCATCCTGCTCGCCTGCTTCGGCGACCCCGGCCTGATCGGCTTGCGTCATCGTGCCCGCGTGCCGGTGATCGGCATGGCCGAGGCCACGGCTCGCGCGGCGCAGCGGGCCGGCCATCGTCTGGCCATCGTCACCGCGGGTGCGGCGTGGGTGCCGCTGCTGAGCGAAGCCGTCCACGCACTGGTGCCCGAGTTGACGCTGACCGGTGTCTACGCGCTGCCGGGCAACGGCGTCGACCTGCGGCATTCGCCGGCGGCCTTCCGCGCCGGCGTGACCGCGCTGTCGCGCCAGGCGGCCGATGACGGAGCTACCGCGCTGACGCTCGGTGGCGCCGCGTTCGCGGGACTGGATTTCGAGATCGACCCGCGGCTCGTCCGCATCGACACCATGGACGCCGTGGCCGCCGAATTCGCCGCGCTGTCGACGCCATGACGATCGAACTCGTTCGCGCACGCCAGGTCGTGACGGGCATACGCGACCGTTTCACCGCCGAGGTGCTGGACGACGCGGCCGTGGCACACGACGCCGGACGCATCGTCGCGGTCGACAGCTTCGCTACGCTGCGCGCGCAGCATCCGGACGCGCCGGTGCAGCACTTCCCGCGCCACATGCTGCTGCCGGGCTTCGTCAACGCGCACCACCACGTCGGCCTCACGCCGCTTCAACTCGGCTCGCCCGACCATCCGCTGGAGCTTTGGTTCGCGAGCCGGCTGTCATCGCGGGACATCGACCCGGTGCTCGACACGCTCTACGGCGCCTTCGAGATGGTGGCCTCGGGCGTGACCTGCGTGCAGCACCTGCATCCGCGCATGGCCGGTCCGGCCGAGGGCGTGGTCGCCGGCTGCATGAAGGTACTCGGTGCCTACAGCCGCATCGGCATGCGCGCTTCCTTCGCGTATTCGGTGCGCGAGCAGAACCGTCTGGTCTACGGCGACGACACCGCCTTCTGCGCCACGCTGCCCGGCGACCTGGGCCCGGAAATGCTCGCCCACCTGCGACGCTTCTCGCTGTCCTTCAACGACCAGATGGCGGTCTACGCGGCACTGCGCGACGCGCATGCGGGCTCACCGCGCACCCGCATCCAGCTCGCACCAGCCAACCTGCACTGGGTCACTGACGACGGCCTCATGACGATGGTCGAGCAGGCCAGGTCCGACGACGTGCCGTTGCACATGCACCTGCTGGAGACGCCATTCCAGCGCGAGTACGCACGGCGCCGCACCGGCACCACCGCCGTCCGGCACCTGCACAGACTGGGCGCGCTCGGCCCGTCGATGACGCTGGGTCATGCGGTGTGGGTCGACGAAGGCGATATCGAGTTGCTCGCCCACACCGGCACCTGCGTGTGCCACAACTGCAGCTCCAACCTGCGGCTGCGCAGCGGCACCGCACCGGTCAACGCAATGGCACGGCACGGCATCGTCACGGCGCTGGGCATCGACGAGGCCGGCCTCAACGACGACCGCGACATGCTGCAGGAGATGCGCCTGGCGCTGCGCATACATCGCCGGCCCGGCCTCGATGCGGCCGATGTGCCGACCTGCGCCCAGGTACTGCGCATGGCCACCGAGCATGGCGCCGCGACGACCGGCTTCCGCCATCAGATCGGACGGCTCGCGCCCGGCCTGCGCTTCGACGCGGTCGCGATCGACGCCAATGCCGCGACCTGGCCCTACCAGGACGACCAGGTCGCACCGCTCGACGCGCTGCTGCAGCGCGCGAAGCCGCAGCATGTCGACACGGTGTTCGTCGACGGCGACCCGATCTACGCGAAGGGCCGTTTCAAGTATGTCGATCGCGATGCGGTGCTGGCGGAGATTGCGCAGATGCTGTCGCGCCCGCCGAGCGGCGCGGAGCTTCGTCGCCGCCACCTGGCCGAAGCCGTGATGCCGCATGTGCGGGCGTTCTACGACGGCTATCTTCAAGGCGCGTGAGATCAGGCGCGCACCACGCGGCCCGTCAACGCATCGCGGATGGAGGTCGGCTGCGCGAGAGTGCCGACCGGCTCGTCCAGCACCGCAGCGAGCTGGCCGGGAAAGTAGGCATCGACCTCGGCCGCGGTGCGTGCCGGAGGCAGGCCATGCGGATTGGCGCTGGTCGACACCAGTGCGCCGCCGAAAGCCCGGCACAGTGCAGCCGCCGGCCCGTGCGCCGTGACGCGCACCGCGATACCCGTGTGGCGCCCGCTGATCCAGGCGGGCACCTCGCGCGAGGCCGGGAAGATCCAGGTCGACGGCCCTGGCCATCCGCTCTCGATGCGGATCCGCACCTCCGCCGGCACCTGCGCTGCATCGATGTAGCGCGCAATCTGCTGAAGGTCTGCGGCGATCAGCAGAAAGCCCTGGCCGGGATCACGCTGCTTGAGTTCGAATATGCGTGCGACGGCGGCGGCATCGTGCGGGTCGCAACCGAGGCCGAAGACCGACTCGGTCGGATAGCCGACCACACCGCCATGTCGGATCTTTTCGGCGATCGAGATGTAGGACGAAGTCATCATGAAGTTATCGGTTGACGGGATGGGGACATGCGGACTGGAGAGGCGGCCGCGCGGATTCAGATGCTACGCAAGTCGACCCGCTTCGAGAGGGCTTCCACGCTCTCTCGCCGCTCGCTGTAGCGGTCGACGAGGTAATCCGCGCAATCCCGTGTGAGCAATGTGAACTTCACCAGTTCCTCCATCACGTCGACCACGCGCTCGTAATACGGCGACGGCTTCATGCGCCCGTTCTCCTCGAATTCGAGGAACGCCTTGGCCACCGACGACTGGTTGGGTATCGTGATCATGCGCATCCAGCGGCCGAGCACGCGCAACTGGTTCACCGCGTTGAAGGACTGCGAGCCGCCCGACACTTCCATCACCGCGAGCGTCTTGCCCTGGGTGGGCCGCACCGAGCCGGCGGCAAGGGGGATCCAGTCGATCTGCGCTTTCATGATGCCGGTCATCGCACCGTGCCGCTCCGGCGAGCACCACACCATGCCCTCGGACCACTGCGCAAGGCCGCGCAGCGCCTGCACCTTCGGGTGATCGTCAGGCGCATCGTCAGGCAGCGGAAGTCCTCGCGGATCGTAGATGCGGGTGTCGGCGCCCATCGCCTGCAGCAGGCGGGCGGCCTCTTCGGTGAGCAGGCGGCTGTAGGAACGCTCGCGCACCGATCCGTAGAGCAGCAGGATGCGCGGCGCATGGGTGGCGCGCGCCGCCGGCGGCAACTGCTGCAACGCGGGTCGGCGGAAGGACGCGGCGTCCAGGTTCGGGAGCTCAGGGCTTGGCGACACGCTGGCCTTCCTCGTCGACGACGGCTTCGCCGTCTTCCTTGACGAAGGCGCCCTGCTGCCGATGCGTCAGGATGTCGAGCACTGCTTCGGACGGCCGACACATGCGCGTGGCAAGCGGCGTCACCACGATCGGCCGTTGGATCAGGATCGGGTGCTCGAGCATGAAATCGATCAGTTGCTCGTCGGTCCACGCCGGATCGCCGAGCCGCAGCTGCTCGTACGGCGTTCCTTTCTGGCGCAGGACGTCGCGCACCGGCACGCCCATGGCAGAGATCAGTTGCTTCAGCGTGGCGCGGTCCGGCGGCGTCTTCAGGTATTCGATGACCGTCGGCTCCACGCCGGTATTGCGGATCAGCGCGAGTACGTTCCGCGAGGTGCCGCAGGCGGGGTTGTGATAGATGGTGATGTCGTTCATGGGAGTCGAAGAGTGAGTCGAAGCGCCAGTGCGGCCAGGGTCGCGGCCAGCACGGGCACGGTCAGCATGACGCCGACCCTGAAATAGGTGCCCCAGCCGATCGCCATGCCCTTCTTAGCGAGCACGTGCAACCACAGCAGCGTGGCCAGGCTGCCGATGGGCGTGATCTTCGGCCCGAGGTCGCAGCCGATCACATTGGCGTAGATCATCGCTTCCTTCACGACGCCACTGGCGTTCGACGCATCGATGGACAGTGCACCGACCAGCACGGACGGCATGTTGTTCATGACCGAGGAGAGCACCGCGGCAAGGAAGCCGGTGCCCATGGCCGCGCCCCAGACCCCACCCTGCGCGAACACGTTCAGCAGCGAAGCGACCGGGCGGATCAAACCGGCATTGCGCAATCCGTAGACAACGAGGTACATGCCCAGCGAAAAGACAACGATCTGCCAGGGCGCACCGCGCAGCACCTTGCGCACGCCGATCACGCCGCCGCGCGCCGCAACCGAGAGAAGCGCCACGGCGCCGAAGGCTGCCACCGCGCTGACAGGCACGCCGAGCGGTTCGAGTCCGAAGAAGCCGACGAGCAGCAGCACCAGCACGGCCCATCCCGCACGGAAAGTCGCCGGATCGCGCACGGCGGCTGCAGGCGCTTGAAGCTGCGTGAGGTCGTAACGCACGGGCACGCTGTGCCGGAAACGGAGCATCAGCACCAGAAGGCTGGCGAGCACCGCGGCGATGTTCACCGGGGCCATCACCGCCGCATAGGCGTTGAAGCCGATTCCGAAGAAGTCCGCCGACACGATGTTCACCAGGTTCGACACGACCAGCGGCAGGCTGGCCGTGTCGGCAATGAAGCCGGCCGCGATGACGAAGGCCAGCGTGGCCGCGGGCGTGAAGCCGAGTGCAAGCAGCATCGCCATCACGATAGGCGTGAGGATCAGCGCGGCACCGTCGTTGGCGAAGACCGCCGATACC
Source organism: uncultured Variovorax sp. (assembly GCA_903872875.1). Classification (GTDB taxonomy): domain Bacteria; phylum Pseudomonadota; class Gammaproteobacteria; order Burkholderiales; family Burkholderiaceae_C; genus Variovorax. The sequence goes on along the minus strand of CAIQMJ010000157.1, from coordinate 488 downwards.
GCGGCACCCAGCAGCACGGTGAACGCGAACAGGAGCCGACCCCGGCCACCGCCCCAGCGCGCCACGTGCAAGGCGGCCCACGCGAAGAAACCGGCCTCGTCGAGCAGCAGGCTGATGACGATCACGGCAATGAAGGTGGCCGTGGCGTTCCACACGATGCCCCAGACTACCGGTATGTCGGCAAGCTGGACGACACCGAGCAGCAGTGCAGTGACAGCACCCAGCGAGGCGCTCCAGCCGATGCCCAGGCCGCGCGGCTGCCAGATGACCAGCACGAGCGTGAGGATGAAGATCAGGACGGCCGTCGGCATGTGGGTCCTGGCGCGTTCAACAGCCGCAGACCGGCGCGACGTCCACCGCGCCTGGCTCGCCCTCGCAGCAGTTCTCGGTAAGGTACCCGAGCAGGCCGTTCATGCGATCGAAATTGGCCCGGTAGACAAGGTTGCGGCCATGGCGCTCCTGCGACACCAGGTCGGCGTGCATGAGCT
>CAIQMJ010000156.1 GCA_903872875.1 uncultured Variovorax sp. | reverse complement strand
GTCAGATCTGGGACCGCCTGCAAAAGGAACTGCAACACAACGTGGCCCTGCGCGTGAAGGAAACTGACGAAGAAGGTATCTTCGAAGTCATGGGTCGCGGCGAACTGCACTTGACCATCCTGCTGGAAAACATGCGCCGTGAAGGCTACGAAATGGCCGTTTCCAAGCCGCGCGTGGTGTTCCGCGACGTCAATGGCGAGCGCCACGAGCCGATCGAGCTGGTGACGGCCGACATCGAAGAAGGCCACCAAGGTGGCGTGATGCAAGCCCTGGGCGAGCGCAAGGGCGAGCTGGTCAACATGGAACCCGATGGCCGTGGTCGCGTCCGTCTGGAGTACCGCATCCCGGCCCGTGGCCTGATCGGTTTCACCAACGAATTCCTGAACCTGACCCGTGGCTCTGGCCTGATCAGCAACATCTTCGACAGCTACGAACCCCACAAGGGTGAGATCGGCGGCCGCAAGAACGGCGTGCTGATTTCCATGGACGACGGTGAAATCTTCACCTACGCGCTCGGCAAGCTGGACGATCGGGGCCGCATGTTCGTGAAGGCGAACGATCCGGTGTACGAAGGCATGATCGTCGGCATCCACAGCCGCGACAACGATCTGGTGGTCAACGCCACTCGCACCAAGCAACTGACCAACTTCCGCGTGAGCGGCAAGGAAGACGCGATCAAGATCACACCGCCGATCGATCTCACGCTGGAATACGGCGTGGAATTCATCGAGGACGACGAACTGGTCGAAATCACGCCGAAAAGCGTGCGCCTGCGCAAGCGCCACCTCAAGGAAAGCGATCGCAAGCGCGCCAGCCGCGAATAAGCGGTTTTCGGAAGTCTGACCGAGTGAGCACCGTGACGCACGGCCGCGCGGTCGGGCTCATGGTGGCCGTGACCCTGATGTGGGGCACGGCCGGCATGATCACCCGCCATCTCGAGGCCGCCCGCAGCTTCGAGGTGACCTTCTGGCGCAGCCTTTTCACGGCGCTGGCGCTGCTGGTCCTGCTGCCGCTGTGGCGTGGCCGGGCGCTGTTCGCGTTGCTGCGCGCGGGCGGTGCAATGCTCTGGCTTTCCGGGCTGTGCTGGGCCGTGATGTTCACCGCATTCATGGTGGCGCTCACACTGACCTCGACCGCCAATGTGCTGGTCACGATGGCGGTCGGACCTCTTTTCACGGCACTGGCCGCGCGCCTGTTCATCGGGCACCACCTGGCTGCTCGTACCTGGGCGGCAATCGCCGTCGCAGGCGCCGGAATCGGCTGGATGTACGGACGCCAGTTCGCCGAAGGCTCGGTGCCGGGGACCCTCGTCGCGCTCTGTATTCCCGTGGCACTTGCCTGCAACTGGACGGTGTCCCAGCACGCTCGGCAAAGAGGACGCGATGTCGATTTGCTGCCGGCCGTCTGGATCGGCGCCGCGCTTTCGGCGCTTGCAAGCTTGCCGCTGGCGCTTCCGTTTCGGGCCAACGTGCACGACCTCGGATTGCTTGCCTTTCTTGGCGTGTTCCAGTTGGCGATCCCCTGTCTCATGGCGGTCGTCTGCGCCAGTGTGCTCGCGGCGCCAGAAGTCGCGCTGCTGGCGCTGCTCGAGGTGATTTTCGGTATCGCTTTCGCATGGGCGGGCGCAGGCGAAGTGCCTGCACCTGAAGTGCTGCTTGGTGGCGCGCTGGTCGTCGGTGCTTTGCTGGTCAACGAGGGTCTGGACATGCGGGCGCGGCGTCTGGCTGCGCCT
>CAIQMJ010000155.1 GCA_903872875.1 uncultured Variovorax sp. | reverse complement strand
TTCCCCATGTACTTTCCATGACGCCACTGATCGGGTCCGCCGTAGCCCGTGCCCGCACGCAGATAGGTGCGTCGAAGGGGCTGCAGCTGAACCGTTCGACGCTCACCGTCCGCGTCGCGGAAGCTGACGGACGAGCCTTCCAGCAGCTCGCGCGTCGATGGGTCGAATCGCAACGCGTGGACGGGCTCGCGCAACTCTTCAGCCTTCCCCTCTTCGCCAAGTGCGGGCACGCGCTGGACGGTTTCCACGTCACGCTCGCCGTTGGCGTGTTCGGAGAGATTGAAGTGGATGCTGTAGCGTTCGAACTGCATCGGCGACCAGATCCACAGCGGCGGCCGCGTCTCCGCCACGGCGTTCGCCTGCTGGATGCCGCGCGGCTCACGCTCCAGGCCGATCGAGCGCACTCCCCAGGAACGGTCTCGCGCCCCCCACGCGCTGCGCTCGTCCAACTCGAAGCGGACACCCTGCACGTCAATGTATCCCTGCCAATATCCCGTCTGGATCAGTCGGGTGCCCTGCTCCATGATCCGACCCATCGTGCGAGTGAACAACGGCGGCTCCTGGATGGCCTCAACGGCGCCGCGCCACTCGAGATCGAAGGAAATGGCCTGATTCGCGGGTCGGCAGCGAAGGCGAAGACGCCGCAGGCCCTCCAGCACCTCGATGTCGAATGGGCCCACTGCGCGAGTATCCAAGCGATCGCTGCCCAACTCGCGCGAAGCTCGCGTGGTGCATTGAGTCGTCCCATGCGATACGGATGCGAACGCGTCGATCACACCGAGATTGGGGTACGCGCCCATTCCGATCATGAAGAACATCTCGTCACTGGAACGATGGCCCGTGAAGAAATACCGATCGTAGAAGCGGCGGTCGCTTGTCGCGACATGGCCTATGGGTTCGTGTGTCTGGTGAATCAGATAGTCGTCAGCGGGACCGAGCATGCTTATGTCTCTCTCTTGTTGTTTCGGTGAACCGACCTGAACGGCCCCGTCCAGGGCCGGATGTTCAGGCGGCGGATATTCAGGCGGCGGCACGTACCGGCAGCTCGATCAGGCCGCGCGTGAGAAATACCTGCTGCCACGCGAGCGGCTTCGAATCCAGCACCAGATGCGGGAAGGCCTTGACGATGGCGGGAAGCGCGATGGCCGCCTCCAGTCGCGCCAGTGGCGCCCCCATGCAGAAATGCCCTCCCCAGCCAAATGCCATGTGCCGCCCCATCTCCCTATCAAGTCGCAGCACGTCTGGATCCGTGAATACCTGTCGGTCGTGGTTGGCGGAGGCGAGCACGAGGAAAACACGCTGGCCTGCCTTCATCTCCTTGCCGGCGAACTCCATGTCCTCGCTCACCACGCGCACTACGGCCTTGCCCGGTCCGTCAAAGCGCAGGAACTCCTCGACGGCCTTCTGGGGTTCGACAGCGCCGGAGCGCAGGGCCGCCATCTCGCGCGGATGGTTCAGCAGGGCCAGGACGGAATTGGCGATCAGGTTCGCAGTGGTCTCGTGCCCGCCGAAGAGGATGAGCGTGCAGGTGGCGATCAGTTCGGCGTGGGACAGGGAATCGTCCTCGTCGCGCGCGCGGATCAGCGAGGAGATCAGGTTGTCCGCAGGCTCGCGCTCATAGCGCTCGATCAGTCCGAGGAAGTACTTCACCAGTGCATCCATGCCAATGGCAGCACTCTCGTAGCGTCCGGGATCGTCCAGGCCGGCGGACACCACCGGCGCGACCATCTCGCTCCAATGACGAAATCGATCGCGATCGATCGTCGGTACGCCGAGCATCTCGGCGATCACGATCGACGGCAGCGGAACAGCGATTTGCTCGACGAGATCGAACACTCCATCTTGCGGCGCGGCTGCGATCAGCTCAGCGGTCAGCCGCTCGACCCGCTCACGCATGGAGGCGACGGCCTTCGCGGTAAAGGCCTTGCTGAGCAATCCGCGCAGACGGGCGTGATCAGCACCGTCCTTGAAAACCAGCCACCCTGCGAGCACGTCAAAGGATTGCCGCACTAGAGGGTCAACCCCCTCGCCGGACAGCTTGCGCCGAATGAAGGGTGAGATCCGGTCCGACGAGAAGCGAGGATCTCTCAGTGCCACCGAGATGTGCGCGTGATTCAGGATCAGCCAACTGCGACAGCGCGGCGCCCAGACCACCGGCTCGCTCTCGCGCCACGGCGCGAAATAGCCGGCCGGATCCCGAATGGCTTCTTCTCCCATGATGTCGATGTCTTCTGCTGAAACTTGCATTGAGCGTCCTTTCGAAATGCGCGAGGGATATCGCCGATCAGCACTGCCGAAACCTCGGACAGTCGGTCTATGTCCACCAGTTCAACGATAGGCGTTTGGCCGACGTGGCATGCTCGTCCGAATCGATGGTTTTTCTTTTAGGGTGCTTTCCCGCAGAGGTCAGTAGTAAGTTTCTTCGCCCGCCGCCATGCGTCGCAAGGATGTCGGAAGCGCGTACATCGGGCCAGCATCACGGTACTTGGCGCACAGCGCGACCACATGGCCAGCACCAAGCCAATCCACGTACTGGAGCGGCCCGCCGAGATGCTCCGGAAATTTCAGCGCATGCAGCGCGGCGATGTCCACTTCCGAAGGCGTGGCAGCCATCCCCTCTTCAAGTACACGGACGGCTTCGAGCACCAGTGACAAGGTGACGCGCTCGGCGATCGCGTCACCTTTGTGGGCAGCACCGCCCGGGTCACTTCGCGATACCAAAATCGGTTGTACCTCGGCGAGGCCCAGGAGGGCCGCAGCACGCTCGACGCCCATTGCATCAAGGCGCTTGAACGGTCCTTCGTTCCAACCGAAGTTTTGCAATGCCCGGTCGATGCTGTCGCGTTCCACGCCCCCAGCGACGAGCTCAAGCGAAGCGCCGAGATAAGCCGCCCACAAGCGATCGACCAGCCCCCGTGGACGGTCCGCAACGACGATTGCCAAGCAGCCCAGTGCAGCGGCGTAGCGCATCCCTGCCGCCACGGCTACGTCACCCGTCTGCGCACCGCGCACCACCTCTGCGAACGGCCCCCCGAACGAGCCCAGCGGGAAGTGCAACCCGGCGAGCCGGGGCGCGCACGAGAGGCCAGCCGCGAGGTCATCGATCCGCAGACGTGAACCGATGCTGATGATGGATGTCTGTGTTGGTATCCGGCTCTGCGTGCCGGCCAGGGTCCTGCGCGCGGTCTCGAGGTCGGCGTTGCTCGCATCGACCACAAGGTCGGAGTCTTCCAGCTCGGCCGTCGCACAGCGCGTGAGCAGCTCCTTCGCCGCCGCGGCGCCCTTGGCGCTAAGACGACCCGACTCGGCGCTGGCATCAATGTGAGACAGCACCCTCGCGCTGCCCTTGTCTGGGCCGGCAAGCACATCATGAAGCCGTACCGGGATCCCGTGCGCAAGATTCTCCAGCGCAATCACCGGCGCGGCATCGCCCCCGCCCACAAGCGCAACGTTGCTCCATGCCGGCGCGCCCTCCTGGAGAGAACGCATCCGGCGCCTGACAGCCCGCTCGTTGAGAAAGCTCTGTACCAACGCGGTGGCGGCCTGGGTGTGCGCCAGCCGCGCGAAGGCGTCCGCCTCCAGGCCAAGTGCTTCTTCGCGGTAAAGGGCATGGCTTTGCTCGATCAACTCCACGGCAGCGCCTGCAGCCGGCCGGAAGGCTGCGTTACCGGAGGCTTCCAGCGCAGTCAGGACGTCCTTCCCCAGAACGAAACTGCTCGTCAATGGTCGACGCTTTTTCTCCTGGCGTGCCCGCCAGTCGAATGTGCCGCTGGCGGCCCGGGTCAGCACGGA
>CAIQMJ010000154.1 GCA_903872875.1 uncultured Variovorax sp. | reverse complement strand
TCCTGCTCACGCATGGCACGGCGACCGGGCGCGAGGAGGGCGCCAGGCTGCTCGAACCCGGCGACCTGCAGGTCTGGCAACCCTGGGACACGCCGGGCGCGGTCGATCGCTTTCTCACGCGCTTTGCGCCGCGCATCGGCGTATTGATGGAGACCGAGGTCTGGCCGGTGATGGTTGCTGCGTGCGCCGAGCGGCGCATTCCGCTGGTGCTGGCCAATGCGCGGCTCAATGCGAAGTCGCTGGCGTCCGCCGAGCGGCTCGGCTGGCTCGCGCGGCCGGCCTACTCGTCGCTGGCTGCGGTCTGGGCGCAGACCGAAGCCGATGCGCACCGGCTGGTGTCGCTCGGTGCCAAGGTCGCGGGCGTTTTCGGCAATCTCAAGTTCGATGCCACGCCGGATGCGCGGCAGCTTGCGGCCGCAACGAAATTCCGCACGCAGCTGCCGAAGCCCCTGGTCGTGCTTGCGAGTTCGCGCGATGGCGAGGAACAGATGTTCCTCGACGCGCTCAAGCGCTTCGGCGCCGGCGCGCCGCTGCCGGCCGAACAGCCGGGTGTGCAGTCGATCGCGCGCCAGGTGGCCGGCGTGCAATGGATGATCGTGCCGCGCCATCCTCAGCGCTTCGATGAGGTCGCTGCGCTGATCGAATCGAATGGTTTCGGTGTCGCGCGCCGCAGCACGGCGGGCGCACCGGCGGAGCAGGAGATCTGGCTGGGCGATTCGCTCGGCGAGATGGCGCTGTATTACGGGCTGGCCGACGTCGCGTTGCTCGGCGGCAGCTTCGCGCCGCTCGGCGGGCAGAACCTGATCGAAGCCGCTGCCTGCGGCTGCCCGGTGGTGCTCGGGCCGTCGACTTTCAACTTCTCGGAAGCAGCCGAGCTGTCGCTGGCGGCGGGTGCCGCCGTGCGGGTCACGAACATGGAGCAGGCCGTGAAGACCGCGCTCTCGCTGGTCGCCGACGCCTCGCGCCGTGAGGTCATGGCGGAAGCCGCGCAAGCCTTCGCATCGGCCAACCGTGGTGCCTCCGAGCGCACCGCGAAGGCGATCCTGGCCATCGCCGAGTCGACGGTCGCCGCGCCCGTGCTCGACGATCGGCCCGAACCCAGCCTCGACTGAGGTCGGGCCGTTACTTCAGCGTCGCGTTGATCGGCGCCAGGTCGGACGCCGTCAGCGTGCCGTTCGCCTGCCGCAGCTTCAGGTTGCCCAGCAGCACGTTGTAGCGCGCGAGCGCGAGGTCGCGCTTGGTCTGGTAGAGCTGGCTCTGCGAATTGAGCACGTCGATGTTGATCCGCACGCCGACCTGGTAGCCGAGCCGGTTGGCGTCCAGCGCACTCTGGCTCGACGCCTCTGCGGCTTCGAGCGCCTTCACCTGGCCGGCACCCGAGATCAGGCCGAGGTAGGCCGTGCGCGTGGCCTGCGTCACGTTGCGGCGCGTGGCTTCGAGCGTGGAGCGCGACTGGTCCTCGAGAGCCAGCGTCTCGCGGATGCGGTTCTCGGTGGCAAAGCCCGCGAACAGCGGCACGGTGAGCGTGACGCCGACCTGGGCGCCGTTCACGCGCGTGCCGATGGTGGTCAGGTTCGTGCCTTCCGGGCTGCGCGTGACGCTGTAGCCGAGCGTGGCGTCGATGGTCGGCTTGTGGCCAGCCTCGGCCTTCTTCACTTCGAGTCCGGCGACATCCACGCCCAGCAGCGCTTGGCGGATCGCGGGATGCACGCTCTCGGCCTGCAGCACCCAGGCGTTCATGCCGGCCGGATCGGGTGCCGGCAAAGTCACAGGCGTGGCGAGCGGAAGCGGTGTGCTGCCGGTGCGCCCGACGAGCTGGTCGAGCGCCAGCTTGCGCACCTGGAGTTCGTTCTCGGCCGCGATCTCCTGAGCGATCACGAGGTCGTAGCGCGCCTGCGCTTCGCGCGAGTCGGTCACGGTCGAGGTGCCGACCTCGAAGTTGCGCTTGGCCGAGGCCAGCTGCTCGGCGACCGCCGTCTTCTGTGCGCGCACCAGCCCGAGCGAGTCCTGGCTGCCGAGCACGTCGAAATAGGCCTGGCTCACGCGGACGATGAGGTCCTGGTCGGCCGTGGCCAGCACGGCTTCGGCAATCACGGCCTGGCGCTTGCCCTGCTCGTAGGTCGCCCAGTTGGCCGGCCGGTAGAGCGGCTGCGAGGCGTTGATGCCGACCGTCTGGGTCGAGTAGTCGCGCGGCCCCGAGGACCGCGGCGCGCCCGCGATCACGTCGATGTCGAGGTCGGTGCGCGTGGCGCTCGCGCTGGCCGCGACGCTTGGCAGGATGCCGGCCTTGGCCTGTGCGGCGCGGGCCACGCTGGCCTCGTACTGCGCGCGCGCCCCCTGGTAGGTGGCGTCGTAGCTCCGTGCGGACTCGTACAGCTCGACCAGGCTCTGGCTGTGTGCCGGCAGGGCGAGCGCAGCGGCAAGCGCCGCCGCAATGGGAAGAAGTCGAGGCACGGGCATGAAGAGTCCTGGGGGAGCGAAGAATCAGTAGCGCGGCACTGCCGCTTTCATTTCAATAACGCGGCACCGCCGCGTCGTGCGTCGCGGACCAGGCGTCGATGCCGCCTGCCACGTTCGCCACATGTTCGAAGCCGTTCTGCACCAGGAAAGCGGCGACGCGTTGGCTGCGAGCGCCGTGGTGGCAGAGACAGGCAATTCGTTGTCCCGCGTCGAGTTCGGCCAGCCGTCCCGGAATCTCGTTCGTCGGGATGGCCACGAGCGCGAAGCCCTCGGGCGCGACGCTGGCGGTCTGTAATTCCCAGGGCTCGCGCACGTCGAGCAGCACCGGCGCAGCCGCTGCGTCGTGTGCGAACCAGGCGGCGAGGTCGGCGGGGCGGACTTGGTCGATCATGTCAGTGGCCGCCGGTGCTCAGAACGCGAAACGCGAGGGCTCGGGGAAGCCGAGCAGGCGCGGTGCGATGGTGTCCCACGGCTGGACGGTTTCCCACTTGCCTTCGCTCACGCGCGTGACGAAATGCGCGCGCATCATCGGTTCCTCGCCGACGATCGCGGCGATGCGGCCGCCCACCTTGAGCGAACCCAGCAGGTTCTGCGGGATACGCGAAACAGAGCCGCTCAGCACGATCACGTCGAAGCTCGGGCCGCTGGGCAGCGGCGTCGCGCCGTCGGCGTTGCGTACCTCGACGTTGGTCACGCCGTTGCGGGCCAGCGTGGTGGCAGCGCGAGCGGCCAGCACCGGATCGATTTCGAGCGTCAGGACGCTGGCAGCGCGGTGGGCCAGCAGCGCGGCCATGAAGCCGGAGCCGGTGCCGATCTCGAGCACCGATTCGTGCTTCTGCACATGAAGGTCCTGCAGCGTGCGGGCCTCGACGCGTGGCGACAGCATGATCTGGCCGGGGAGCGAGACGCCGTTGGCGCCTTCCAATGGCAGTTCCATGTCGAAGAAGGCGAGCGCGCGGTGCGCCTCGGGCACGTAGTCCTCGCGGCGGATCTGCGCGAGCAGGTCGAGGATCTCGAGGTCGAGCACGTCCCAGGGACGGATCTGTTGCTCGATCATGTTGAAGCGCAGTTGCGCGAGGCTGGCGGGGGTGTTCATAGGGGCTCTTTCCTTTTGTGGGCTCAGGACAAACCTTCAATTTTAGGCGCCGGGGGCGCCGCGTTGGGGTTTGCCCGAGGTTTGCTCCCCCGGCTGCGCAAGCAGGCCGCGCAGCACGATGCCGGTCTGGACGGAAAGATAGGTTTCGGGGTCCAGTTCGGCCTGGCCGTCGATGCAGACGTTGACCGAGTGCTTCCACAGCATCAGGAACAGCATCGGCGCGATCACGGCGTAGATCGCATGGTCGACGTCGATCGGTGCGAATTCGCCGCTGTCGATGCCACGCCGCAGGATGCGGCGCATCAGGTCGTGCCCCGGATGAACGACCTGCTTGCGATAGAACTCCGCCAGCTCGGGAAAGTTGCGGCCTTCGCTCAGCATGAGCTTGGTTAGGCCCGAAGCCTTGGTCGACGCGACGCGTTCCCACCAGACGCGCATGCAGTAGCGGAGCATCTCGGCCGTGCTGCCTTCGAAAGCCTCGAACTCCTGGTTCCAGCCGGCGAAGAGGCTCGCGAGGTTTTCGACCACGACCGCCTTGAACAGCTCTTCCTTGCTAGGGAAATACAGGAACAGCGTGCCCTTCGATACACCAGCGCGGGCGGCGACCTCTTCGGAGCGCGTCGCGGCAAAGCCTTTTTCGACGAACAGGTCGAGTGCAGCTTCAAGCAGCTCGCCTGGGCGCGCTTCCTTGCGCCGTTCGCGCTTGGCGCGCACCGGGCAGAGCTTGTCGGCGAGGAATCGGCGAGGGGCGGACATCGAAGCGGCGCGGGAGTCGGGCGGAGGACCTGAGAGCGGAAGAGGAAAGAAGCAGTGCTGAAGCTGCTACTGACTGACGGGTTAGTAATGTAGTGAGCTGCATCCGCTCCGTCAAGCCGCGACAATCACGGGCTCGCCTTTTCTGCAACCCGCCGGAGCCACGCCATGTCCCAGCCTTCATCGTCGATCGAAACCATCACCCTGGGCGGTGGTTGCTTCTGGTGCACCGAAGCGGTGTTCGATCGCGTGCAGGGCGTGGTGGACGTGGAATCGGGCTACTGCAACGGCGAGGTGATCAACCCGAGCTACGAGCAGGTCTGCACCGGACGCACCGGGCATGTCGAGGTCGTCAAGGTGGCGTTCGACACCGCGCAGATCTCGCTGCGCGAGATCCTCGAGATCTTCTTCGTGATCCATGACCCGACGACGTTGAACCGCCAGGGCAACGATGTCGGCACGCAATACCGCAGCGGCATCTACACGACCGGCGACGCACAGAAGCAGGTTGCCGAATCGGTGATCCGCGAGATTGCCGACAGCGGCACTTACCGCGCACCGATCGTGACCGAGGTCGTGCCGCTCGCCAATTACTCGACTGCCGAGGCTTACCATCAGGACTATTTCCTGAATCACCCGAACCAGGGCTACTGCGCCTTCGTGGTCGGCCCGAAGGTCGAGAAGTTCCAGAAGACCTTCGCGGCGCGGGTGAAGTCCTGACCCG
>CAIQMJ010000153.1 GCA_903872875.1 uncultured Variovorax sp. | reverse complement strand
TGCACCTTGGCGGCTGGCCCACGGATTTCAATGTCCTGCGTGCTGAGCACACCATTGTTCACCGCCACCTGACCCTTCAAGCTATCGAAGGCGAAGCCCTCGCTGAAGACGTCGCGGAAGTCCAGCGTGAGCCGGCGCGGCAACGCCTGCAGGCTCAGCACGCCGAGCAGCTTGGCCAGGCCGGGGTCGGCCTTCAGGAACTGGCCCGCGCCCACGTCCACGTTGAGCTGGCCGTTCATGCTGGGATAGTCCAGCGCGAAAGGCGAACCGCGCCAGTCGACGTTGCCCTGCAGCTTGCCGCGACCACCGCGCAGCACGCCGCCCATGCCGAAGCGCGTGAGGAGCGCGCCGGCATCCGCGATGTCCAGCTTGAAGTCGAGCGCAGTGCGGCGCTGTTCCGTGCGCGCGCCGGCGCTGCCCGCATTGCCGGCCGCGGCGGCCCAGCTTCCCTGCGCGGAGAAGCTGGCTTCGGGCATCGTCAGCGCGAGCTTGTTGAGCCGCCATTCGCGGCCGCTGCCGCCCCGGTTGACCGCGTCGATCTCTGCACGTCCGAGCCGCTTTCCGAAGAGCTCGAAATCGTCGATCACCACGTCCAGCGCGGGCAGCGTGCCGGGCTGCTCGTCGAGCAGCGATTCCACCTCGGTGGCTTCGCTGCGATCGATCTTCAGCCGCGACAGCCGCGCGAACACGCGGCCGTCCTGCGTCTGGCGGTATTCCGCGTAGCCATTCAGCTCGTCGGCATCGACGTTGGTTCGCCATTGCGGGCCTTCGCGCGTGCCGCCCAGCACGACGTTGTGCAGCGTTCGGCCGCCGAAGACCATTTCCTTCGCGCGGATCGCGATCAGCGTGGGCAGGTAGGCCAGGGGGTCGCTGGCGTTCTGAACATCGGTGGTGGACTGTGGCGCGCTGCCGGTCGCTTCGCTGAAGAGCGACTCCCACAGCGGGATGTCGAAGCGCGTGAACGACAGGTTCGCCATCACGCCGTGCTCGGGCGGCACCGCGGCAGCGACGGCGTCGGGGCCGAGACCGATGGCGCCGCGCAGCACGCGCGCTTCGGTCTGCGAGATGTCGCGCACATAGACGATCGATGCGCCCTGGCCCAGCGTCAGCGACACCTGGTCGTGCCGCAGGGTCGTGCCGTCCGTCCGGTGTTCGTTCAGCACGATTTTCTTCTCGACGCGCAGCGGCATGGGTTCGTCGGCCGCCTTGGTGAGCGGGGCTGGCAGTGCGAGCGCCAGCCCCTGCAGGCTGCTGGCGACGGAGAACTCGGGCACGCCGTCGCGCATCGTCAGCGCGGCGCTGTAGCTCGTGCTGCCATTCATCCTGGCGGCGACGCGTGGCAGCCAGTCGATTTCATTCATCGCGCGCAGGCCATCGGCCGTGACCGTCCCCTGCGCCTTCAGGTTGAGCGTCTCGCCGGTATCGGCGAAGCGGCCCTGGCCTTCGACGCGGACGTCGCCGCCCGCCACGCGCGCCTGCGCGCCGGCCAACGAGAAGCCGGTCTCCGTGATGTTCACGGTGCCGCGTGCGCGCGTCAGCGGCGGTGCTTCTGGCGCGAGCTTCAGTTCGTTGTCGCTCAGCACCACGGTGGCCTGCACCCTGGTCTTGTCGACCGCCTCGATCGGCAGGTCGAGCCGCAGGCGGTAGTCGGCATTGCCGGTGGCACGCGCTGCGGCCAGGCTGGCGGCTGCATCGCCGGCGAGCGGTGCGCCGGCGCTCAGCAGTTCGCCGAGCGGCCCCCTGGCCTGCGCGTCCACCTTCAGCAGCGGCGAGTGCTGCGACATGTCCGCGATCTCGACGTCTGCCTTCGTGACCTCGATGTTCGGTGCACCGGCGATGCGCCCGCGGGCATTGCGCACCTGCATGCCGGCACGCTCGAAGATCAGATCGCCCGACACGCCCGTCAGCGGCGGCCAGACCGGACCTGCCGCCTTGCCATTGGCCGCCGGTACGGGCGGCGCGTAGGCGTAGCGCACGTCCGACACCTTGGCCGCGATGCGGAAGTCGCCATCGCGCGGGTCGGTGAAGGGCATGTCGTGCAGATCGCCGCGGACGCGGAAGTCGACCGTGCTGGCGGTGCCTTTGGTCACGGCGTCGCGGACGTAGTCGCGCGTCGCCTTCGGGATCGTCAACGGCAGATAGCGGAACCCGCGCGTGCCATCGGTCCGGGTCAGTTGGCCTTGCAGGTCGAGCACGCCGGGGTAGCGATCGCGGCCATGCGAGACGGCCGGATCGCTGGTGTGCCAGCTTGCCTGCGCGTGGCCTTCGGCGTCGGCATTGGCGAAGCGCAGGTTGGGCATTTCCAGTTGCGCGGCGCCTTTGTCGAGCTTCCACCGCAGGCTCGTGGACAGCTGATCGATCAGGATGGTCGGCTCGTCGAAGACGCCAGGGAATTCCAGCGTGCCCTGCGCGATCGACAGCGTGGCGCTGCCGCCGGCCTGTGTGGTGTCGAAGTCGACCGTGGCGCCGCGCAGGCCGGGCGTGCCGACCGGTGGCGATGCGCCGGGCCGCGCGGAAGCGGAGGTGGCGGCCGCCGGTTGCGACGCGACGCTCAGGCCGGTGATTCGGCCCTTGGCCTGGTAGCTGTCGGGCGCGCCGGCCGAACCCTGCCAGTTCAGGTCGACCCGTTCGATCATGCCGCGCGGCGCATAGGCGGCGAGTGCCTTGTGTGTTGCATCGCCAAGCGGCAACCGGCCGGCGATCAGCGCGAGTGCGGCAAGGTCGAGCCGGTCGGCGCTCAGGGCGCCGCGTTCGGGTGTCCGGCCCTGCGCTGGCGTGTGCTGGAACCAGAGGTTGCCGCCGGGCCAGCGAACACCGTCGGCCGTGTCGAACTGCAGCGCCGTCGTCGAGAACTCGAAGGTCCGGTCCTTCAGCTGGCTGGACAGCCGGCCCGTCACGCTGCGCAGCACCAGCGGTTCGAGGTCGGCGTCGAGCGAGGCATCGATGCGTGCGAGGGCCAGGTCGGCCGCACCGCCGCGCAACCGGCCGTCGCGGACATCGACCCAGGCGCGCAGGGCGCCGTTGCCTTCGCGGATGCGGGCATCGAGCGTCACGTAGCGCCCGAGCCGACGCACGTCGATGTAGGGCAGGTCGGCGTAGAGCTGGCCGTCCCAGGTCTGCCAGTTGCCGGTGCGCACCGACAGCAGCGGCTGCCGGAACTGCCCGCGAACCGTGAAGCGCTCGCCCCAGCCGTCGGGTGGCGTGGCGTCGAGCCGCATCGCGTGGCGCCGTCCGCCGTTGCGTGCGACGAAGCTGACGTCGGTCAGCAGCAGGGGATCGGAATGGCGGCGTTCATCCGTCCAGCGCACCGTGCCACCCTGGATCACGAACTCGCGCTGCGCGAAGAACCAGTCGGCGACGCGCGATTCATCGCCTCCTTCGCCCGACATGTCCAGGCCGGCGACATGGAATCGTCCCGCCATGTCGAGCCGCACGTCGAGTTGCGGCTTTTCGATGTAGAGCTGTTCGAAACTCAGCCGCCAGACCGAACGGGGCGACACGCTGGCCACCACCCGTGCGAGGCGTAGTGCCTCGCGCTGCTGTCCATCGAGGAGCACGACGTCGTGCAGTTCGAAGGTCGGGAACAAATTAACAGAACTTGCGCTGATCGAACCGATGCGCACAGGTACCCCGATGGCCTTGCTGGCTTGTGCCTCGAGGGCACCACGGTAGTCTCCGATTCGCGGCACAATCCAGCCGTGTAGGACAACGACCGACAGCGCGAACAGCAGCCACGCGCCGATCAGCAGACCCAGCAGCCAGCGCGCCGTGACAGCGGTGATCTTGAGCAGACGTGAAGGGGGAGACGCCGGGTCGTTCATTGGGGATCGCGCTGTGTCAGGAATTATGACCGCCACCATTCACACGGGTTCCGCCGAAGCCGGTGCGCTTGCGCATCAACCCCCCGCAACTGGGCCGTCCGGGGCGCTGCAGCCGTCTTCGTCGCTTTCCGCCCACTCCCGTTTCGTCCAGCGCCTGCGCCGGCGCTATGCGGGCGAACTCGCTTTGCTGCCACCGGGCGAGCCGTTGCGTGCGCACATGGTGAAAGCCTTCGACGCGATGC
>CAIQMJ010000152.1 GCA_903872875.1 uncultured Variovorax sp. | reverse complement strand
TACACGTCCTGCACTTCGTCGACGATGTAGCGCGCCAGTTCTTCAGAACCCAGCAGGCGCAGGATGTCCTGCGGATCCGCCGGGCCGTCGACCACGGACTCGCCCTTGTTCACCACCTGGCCTTCGTGCACCAGGATGTTCTTTTCCTTCGGCACGAGTTCTTCGTAGACGCCGCCTTCAGGATCGGTGATCTGCAGGCGGATCTTGCCCTTGGTCTCCTTGCCGAACGACACGGTGCCGGTCATTTCGGCCAGCATGCCCTTGTCCTTCGGCGAACGGGCTTCGAACAGCTCGGCCACGCGCGGCAGACCGCCGGTGATGTCCCGCGTCTTCTGGCCTTCGACCGGAATGCGCGCCAGCACTTCGCCGGGGCCCACGTCCTGGCCGTCGCGGATCTGGACCAGCGAGCCGATCGGGAAGCCGATCGTCACCGAGTGGTCGGTGCCGGGGATCTTCACCTCGTGGCCCTGCGCGTCGATCAGCTTGACCTGCGGACGCACGACCTTGGCGGCGCCGCGGCGCTTCGGGTCGATCACGACCAGGGTCGACAGGCCGGTCACTTCGTCGACCTGCTTGGCCACCGTAAGGCCTTCCTCGACGTTCTCGAACTTCGTCTGGCCGGCGAACTCCGTGATGATCGGGCGCGTCAGCGGATCCCAGTTGGCGAGGATGTGACCCGCCTTGATCGCCTGGTCGGCCTTGACCGCCAGCGTGGCGCCGTACGGCACCTTGTGGCGTTCGCGCTCGCGGCCATGCTCGTCGTGGATCACGATTTCGCCCGAACGCGAGATGACGACCAGCTCGTTCTTGCTGTTGGTCACGTAGCGCATCGTGGCGTTGAAGCCGATCGAACCATTCGACTTGGCTTCGACACTGGATGCGATGGCTGCACGCGATGCCGCACCACCGATGTGGAATGTCCGCATCGTCAGCTGCGTGCCGGGTTCGCCGATGGACTGGGCGGCGATCACACCGACGGCTTCGCCGATGTTGATCAGGCCGCCACGGCCCAGGTCGCGGCCGTAGCACTTGGCGCAGATGCCGAAGCGGGTTTCGCAGGTCAGCGCGGTACGCACCTTGACCTCGTCGACGCCTTGCGCCTCGAGTTCTTCGATGTTGTCCTCGTCGAACATCTCGCCGGACTTCAGCAGCACCGAGCGGTTCTCGGGGTGCAGCACGTCCTCGGCCGCAGTACGGCCCAGAATGCGGTCGCGCAGCGATTCGATCACTTCACCGCCTTCGACGATGGCGCGCATCATCGAACCCTGGTGGGTGTCGCAGTCCTGTTCGATCACGACCAGATCCTGCGTCACGTCGACCAGGCGGCGCGTCAGGTAGCCGGAATTCGCAGTCTTCAGCGCGGTATCGGCCAGACCCTTTCGGGCACCGTGGGTGGAGATGAAGTACTCCAGCACGTTCAGACCTTCGCGGAAGTTCGCGGTGATCGGCGTCTCGATGATCGAGCCGTCAGGCTTGGCCATCAGGCCGCGCATGCCGGCCACCTGACGGATCTGGGCTGCGGAACCGCGAGCGCCCGAGTCGGCCATCATGTAGATCGAGTTGAACGATTCCTGCTCGACGTCCTTGCCGTGGCGGTCGATGACGCGCTGCTTCGACAGCTTGGCCATCATGACCTTCGACACTTCGTCGCCGGCCTTGCCCCAGATGTCCACCACCTTGTTGTAGCGTTCGCCGGAGGTCACGAGACCGGACACGTACTGCTGTTCGATCTCTTTCACTTCCTTGGCGGAGCGCTCGATGATGCCGTGCTTTTCAGCGGGCACCAGCATGTCGCCGATGGCGATCGAGATGCCGGCCTTGGTCGCGAGACGGAAACCGTTCTGCAGCAGCTTGTCTGCGAACACCACGGTCTCTTTCAAGCCGCACTTGCGGAACGAGACGTTGATGAGCTTCGAGATGTCCTTCTTCTTCAGCGCCTTGTTCAGGTTGGAGAACGGCAGGCCCTTCGGCAGGATCTCGGACAGCAGCGCACGGCCCACGGTCGTGTCCACGAGCGAGGTCGACGGCGTGAATTCGCCGGTTTCCTTGTTCTTGGTGTACTCGGTGATGCGCACTGCCACCTTGGCGGTGAGTTCGACCACGTCGGCGTCGAGCGCGCGCTGGACTTCACCGATGTCGGAGAAGATCAGGCCTTCGCCCTTGGCATTGATGCGGTCGCGGGTCGTGTAGT
>CAIQMJ010000151.1 GCA_903872875.1 uncultured Variovorax sp. | reverse complement strand
GTGCAGGCGATGGTCGGGCGCGACCTGTCGCAGTCGCTCTACGGGCAGAAGAAGACGACGGTGCGGCCGCAGGGCGAATGCCTGCTGTCGGTTCGCAACCTGCGGATGTCGTCGATGGTCAAGAACAATTCGCTGTCGGTGTTCGCGGGCCAGATCACCGGTGTCTTCGGGCTCGTCGGCGCGGGGCGGACAGAAACCTTCAAGGTCGTGGCGGGACTGATCAAGCGCGACTTCTTCCACGGCGGCGAGATCCTGCTGCGCGGCAAGCCGGTGCGCTACAAGGTGGCGCGCTCGGCGGTCCGCGACGGCATCGCCTACATCACGGAAGACCGCAAGATCGAAGGCTTCTTCGAGACCATGTCGATCTCGCAGAACATCTACATGGGGCTGCTCGGCAAGCTGGGCAGCGCCTTCGGGCTCGTGTCGGGCGCCAAGGCGAAGGCGGTCGGCGAGCGCTGGATCAAGCTGCTCAACGTGCGCGCCATCAGCAAGGACGTGAAGGTCATCGAACTGTCCGGCGGCAACCAGCAGAAGGTGGTGATCGCCAAGTCGCTGGTGCAGGACCCGGACGTCATCATCTTCGACGAGCCGACACGCGGCGTGGACGTCGGCGCCATCGCCGAGATCCATGCGGAAATCAACCGGCTCGCGGACGCGGGCAAGGCGGTGGTGGTGATCTCGTCGTACCTGCCGGAAGTGCTGTCGCTGTCGGACCGCATCCTCGTCGCCAAGCAAGGCAAGGTGGTGACCGAGTTCTCGGCCACCGAGGCGACCCAGGAGCGGATCATGTACGCGGCGATCCACTGACCGCACATGCGCCGGCCGGCGCCGTTGTCCGTTGCTACGCCGACTGCGTCGTGCCGGCCACCACGGCCGCCATCGCATGCCGCATGGCCTCGATGAACCGGCGCAGCTTGGCCGGATAGAAGCGCGCGTAGGGATAGATCAGGTGGATGGGCAGCGGGGACGCGCGCCAGCCGGGCAGCAGGTGCACGAGGCGGCCTTCCGCGAGGTCGTCGGTCAGCAGCCATTCGGAGGCCACGCAAACGCCGGTGCCCAGCAGCGCCGCGCTGCGCAGCGCGTAGAGGCTGTCGGTGCTGAAGCGGGGGCGGATCGGCAGGCGGCAGCTTTCGTCTGTCACCGTGTGCGTCAGCGTGACTTCGTTGCGATAGAAGGTCCGCAGGGCGAGCCAGGGCAGGGTGCCGAGGTCGGCGGCGTGTTCGGGTTGCGCGCCGCCCGCCGCGCTCAGAACCGACGGCGCGGCGACCACGATTCGCGGTATCTCGCCCAGCTTGATCGCGACCACGCCGGGGTCGATCAACTCGCCGACCTGGATGGCGCAGTCGATGCTCTCCGAGATGAATTCCGGTCGCCGGTCGTGCAGCAGCCATTCGACCGTGACGCGCGGATAGCGGCGCAGGTAGTCGGCCAGCGGATCGATCAGCAACTGCTGGCCGAAGGCGTGGGGCGCGACCACGCGCAGCGTGCCTTCGGGCTCGTCGCCGGTGCCACGCAATTCGGCGTCGAAGGCGTTCCAGCTGGCGAGCAGTTCCTTGGCGCGTTCGAAGCAGCGCTCGCCGTCTTCGGTGAGCTTCATCGAATGGGTCGAGCGCTGCAGCAGCCGCAGCCCGAGCGAGCGCTCCAGCGCCTGCAGCCGACGGCTCACCGTGGGCTGCGTCGCGCCCAACTGCGCCGCGGCTGCCGAGAGACTGCCCGCCTCGACAATGCGGACGAAGGTCTGCATGAGTTCGATGCGGTCGACGCCGATGGGGGTGCTGGAAGAAGCCGTCATGCGTTCAGCGTATATCAATTGTGCGTGTCGCGACACTACCGCTGAAGCGAAGAACGCCAGACACTGCAGCCCATTCGGACCATATGCAAAGGGTTAACACCATGTCTTCCATTCAAGGCGCGCATGCAAAGCCAGCGCCACAAGCCGCAGACGCGACGCGCGGGCTGCCGTTGCCGCTCATCCTGCTGCTGGCGTCCGGCGCCGGCCTGGCCGTGGCTGCGCTCTATTACGCACAACCGATGCTGGGCGTGCTCGGCGCCGACATCGGCGCCTCCGACCGGGCGGTCGGTTTCGTCCCGACGCTGACCCAGCTCGGCTATGCGCTTGGCATCCTGCTGCTGGCACCGCTTGGCGATCGCTACGACCGGCGCCGCATCATCCTGATCAAGGCGGCCGTGCTCTGCGCCGCGCTGCTGCTGGGTGGCGCGGCGCCGTCGATCGGCGTGCTGCTGGCCGCCAGCCTAGCGATCGGCGTGGCCGCCACCATGGCGCAGGACATCGTGCCGGCCGCCGCCACGCTGGCGCCCGAGGCACATCGCGGCAAGGTGGTCGGCACGGTGATGACCGGACTGCTGCTCGGCATCCTGCTGTCGCGCGTGGTCAGCGGTTTCGTGGCCGAGCACTTCGGCTGGCGCACGATGTTCGTGGCGGCGGCGGCCAGCATCGCGCTGATCGGTGCGGCCGCATGGCGCGGCCTGCCGCGCTTCCGCCCCACCACGCAGCTCGCCTACGGCGCGCTCATGGGGTCGCTCGGCAAACTCTGGAAGCGGCATGGCGCACTGCGCCGCGCCGCCATCGCCCAGGGGTTGCTGTCGATCGGCTTCAGCGCGTTCTGGTCGACGCTGGCGGTGATGTTGCACGGCGCGCCCTTCCACCTGGGCAGTGCGGCTGCCGGCGCATTCGGCCTGGCCGGTGCGGCCGGTGCACTGGCTGCACCGATCGCCGGACGCCTCGCCGACAGGCGTGGCCCGGAACTCGTCACGCGGCTCGGTGCCGTGCTGGTGGTCGCATCCTTCGCGCTGATGGCATTGGCCCCTTGGATGCAGCCGCATGCGCAGCTCGCGCTGCTGGTGGTCGCTGCGATCGGCTTCGACCTCGGCATCCAGGCCACGCTGATCGCGCACCAGACCATCGTCTACAGCATCGATCCGGGCGCACGCAGCCGGCTCAACGCGATCCTGTTCGTCGGCATGTTCATCGGCATGGCGATCGGCTCGGCACTCGGCGCCCTGATGCTGGCGCAGTGGGGCTGGATGGCGGTGATCGCGCTCGCCACGGCCTCGGCGATCGCCGCGCTGGTCGTGCGGCTGTGGCCGGTCAGCCGGGCTGCGGGCTGATCGGCCCGCGCCTTTGGCGTATCGCAGGCCTGCGTTCGTGGGCCTGCGGTTTGCCCTCGACGGCGTGAAGTCCGGCGGTCTTCAAGCCGCGGAGGGCGCGATGAACAGCGCCGGGTCGACCATCGTGCGGTTGAGCACCACGCCCCAATGCAGGTGCGGACCGGTCACCCGGCCGGTCGCACCGACGGCACAGAAGCGGTCGCCGGTGGCCACCAGGTCGCCGGTCTTCACGTCGATCGCGCTCAGGTGGCAGTACATCGTGAGCAGCCCGCCGCCGTGGTCGAGCCACACGGTCCCACCATTGAAGAAGTAGTCGCCGGTGTCGATCACCCGGCCGGGCATCGGTGCGGTCACTGGCGTGCCGGTGGCGGCGGCGATGTCCATGCCGCTGTGCGGATTGCGGGCCTGGCCGTTGAACACGCGACGCAGGCCGAAGGAACTGGAGCGCCGCCCCGGCACCGGCACCGCCATGCGCAGTTCGTGCGCTGGTGGGGCGCTGAAAGTGGCCATCACCGTGGCGAGATGCACGCGCTCGCGCTCGTAGCGCGCGGTGTCTTCGGGCGACAGATCGACGGTGCCCGGCGCGACCTTCAGCCGCTGCTCGCTGTAGCGCTTGGGCTGCACGCTGTAGGCCACGCGCCGGCGCGTACCGTCGGCGGCCTGCAGGGCGATGCTTGCCGCGCCCACGGCAGCCGACAGCGGAATGCCGACGATCGCCGTCCACTCGATCGGATCGCCGATCACCAGCAGCGACGCTTCTCCCGCATGCGCCACGGGCCGCGCGGCGGCAGGCCCGAGCGAGAGTCGCGCGACGCCGCCGGGCACGCGTGAATCGCGTGGCCAGAGATCGGGAGGCGGCGGCGCTGCAGGCGGTGTGCTGCGGGCGGCGTGCGCCGTGCCCAGCGTCAGCAGGCCGATGCCGGCCAGCAGTGCGGCGCGGCGATCGGCATCGAGTGG
>CAIQMJ010000150.1 GCA_903872875.1 uncultured Variovorax sp. | reverse complement strand
CAGGGTCGGAGCCCGGCGCGCAACTTCCACAAGGTAGGTCGTCGCGGCGCTGCTGCCCTTTTCCCAGACCATGAGCGTGGTGCTGCCGGCTGCTTTGCCGGTCAGGATGAGGCGCGCCGCCGCCGAGTCCTTTTCCTGGCGGGTGAGCGCAACGCCTGCGATGGTTTCGTCCGCCAGCGCGATGCGATCGACCCCCTTGCCGAACAGGATCTCCTGCTGAGCTCCCGCAACCAGGTTCAGTGTCTGTTTGGGGGCGGCTGCAATACCGATACTCATCGGCAGCATGCCCAACGCCACGGTCAGGGCGAACCCTTGCCAGGAGTCGATGGCTGACCTGATGCTGTGGGTGTGATGCTTGGACACGGCGCGGTTCTCGTTTTGCATGGACATCAGTAGCTCAACGTTTCACGCTTGTCGCCCTTGATCAGCTCGACCTCGTTGCGTGTCGGCGGGCGAGCGGAGGAGGGCGCTGCCGGTGCGCGCGCCGGGGTTGCGCGAGCGACGACGGGCGCGGCAACTGGCGGCTTGGCGTTCTTCGGCGCTGCGCCACCCGATGCGAAATCGGTGACCGTCAGACCTGCCAGGGCACGATCGATGTCCGTCAACGGCACCGGGGCCTGTTGCCCGGGTTTACCGCGCGCCATCGGCAGGAGGGTCGGCAGTTCCGCAAAGAGATTCGCGTCCGGCAGCGTCGTATCGGTGGGATTGCGCAGCGCCAGCAACAGGCGGCCCATGCCTTCGCTGACCGCCAGCTTGTTGATTTCGTCGACCGAAACGGAAAGTACCGCCGTCCGCGGCAACTCGGCACGCTGTCCATTGGCGTTCGTGTTCTGCGCATCCGCACTCGGCATTCCGTCGACCGAGGCGTTCCCAAAGGCCAGCACGCGCTTGCGTGCGAGCAGCAAGCGTGCTTGGCCTCTGTCGATTTCCTGGGTTTCGTTCCTGGAGAACACGAAGAAGACATCGACAAAATCGCCGGGCCGAATCTTGTTGCCCACGCCCATCATCTCGTCTGCCTTGATCGCGACCGCACGTTCACCTTCCGCAACGCGCAATGCAAGACCCGATACCAATTGGTTTTCCAGGAGCGGTGTTCCGGCCCCGAGATCGAAGACAGGAATTCGCCCTTGGGCTTTTTCCACTTCGCGAACAGCGTTGGGTGGATCGACCGGGAGCTGTTCGACTCGAATCGCATCCGGCGGGATGGGTTGACCTGCCTGGACGGTTTTGGTCGTAAAAACTACAGGAAAAGTTACCTGACGTGCGGACTGAGGCGCCGACGCCGAAGCAATTGGCATTGATGGCGGTGGTTTACGCCCCAGCATCCAGGCATACACGCCCAAAGCAATTGCAAGCACCACCAATACTGCCGCAACGATCTTGCTCAAATTGATCATGGATGGCGCTTTTCGTCGGTAAAAATGGGGCGAGCATGTTCATGCTGATTCGGCTCGCCAATACATTCGTCTTATCTAAGAAACATCGCCCAGACAACGGACGTTATTGCCATATACGCCGCATAAGGCGTATTTTTAATTCTTCTCTCTCCCGCGTGATCCAGATTGACTGCTCCCAGCGCCGCCGACAATCCCGGAGAGAGTGGCCATTTCTGCAGCGCCAATATGGTCAGCGCGTGGATTCCTGCCAAAAGGCTGGAACCGAGCCAAACGATGAATATCGGTTTTATTCCGATCCAGAGACCAAGCACCGCTGCAAACTTGACGTCACCCGCCCCCATGAGCCTCAGCGCGTACGCAGCCAGGAAGCCAGCGAAGACCGCAGCGCCACCTGAAACGGCCGCAAGCCACGAAACACCGAATGGCTGATTCCCCAGGATGAGCGCCACTGTTGCGCCAGCAGCACCCGTGAGAACCAGCCAGTTGGGTACGCGTCGTTGGAAGAAATCGTGGCTCATGACCAGAAGAAGCCATAGGAGCCACAGATTCAGCACGAGCGGGTCTCGAATTACAGTGCCGCACCAATAGTGGTAAACAGATCCGCAATCGCGGTCTTGAGTCCAGTGAACGATGCGATGAGCGCAACAGCGATCAGGCTGGCAATCAGACCATATTCGATGGCGGTTGCACCTTCTTCATCGCGCAGGAATTTAGCAATAGCGGTTTTCATAAGAGACCTCGTATCAAGAGAGTTGAGAGACATTCAAGAAGCCGTTATCTAACCGGCCGAAGTGATCGTATGCAATGTAATTTCTTGTATCAATACAGCGAAAGTACACAGTGTCTTTAAAGGGTTACCAAGTGTTGAGCGGCTTTTGTTTTTGGCAAGAACGATGCCTGCGCGCGGACGTGCGGAACATGCGAATCGCTCGCGTTCCGTAACATTGCCGCTTGAGACAAATCCTTTGAAATCAATGGTTTAGGCCATTAATTAAACCACGATGATGGCGTGGTCTCATGTGACGTTACGGTCAACGTAACGGAACGATTCAATGGATGTTACGTAGCATTTCCGCAGACAGGTATTAACCCTGAATTGCCAAAATTTTTTTGTAACTGTGAAAAATTCACGCAACTGGACGATGCGTGTAACGACCGACTAAGTGCTTTTTCTTAACCGGTCAGATCTTCTTGAAAGATCTTCCAATCGCGCCCTTGGCGCAGCCAGTATTGCCGGCGGTTGCGGCCGGTCTTTTCGCCTTCGCGGACCTCGCCGAAGGTCACGACCATCGTGTCCTCGGTGTCCTTCCAGTGCAGGAAAGATACGTCCTTGAGTTCGAGCGGGCGCACGCGCGTGTCCACTGGCTCGTTGCGGCGAATCTTCGGCGCGGGAGCCGCCCGTGGCTTGGCGGGTTGGGCATCGCCCGCGTAGAAGGCCTGCAGCTGGGACGCGTTGTCGTGCATGCGGGCATCCCGCCACGCGTTCAGCACATCGTTGAAGCTGCCGAGTTCGGCCTTCGCCTGTTGCGGCGTGATCCACTTCAGGCTGGACGCGATGACGACAGGCGTGGCGCCGATCTCCACGCGCCGCACGACTTCCCGAAGGTCGGCGTTGGACATCACGACGCAACCGTCCGTGGAAAGTGGCGGGCGGGCGTACTGCTGCGGTGGCGTGCCATGCAACCATATGCCGCCGCCCGTGCGTCCACGCCGCAGGTCGTAGGGGTTGGGGTAGTTGATAGGGAGGGCGCCGGCGCCGTAGAAGTCGCGAAGCGACTTCGGGTCGAGGTTGCTCGTGACGTGATACACGCCCAGCGGGGTGCGCGCGTCGCCTTCGACCAGCTTGCCGATGCCCGATTTGCCCACCGAAATGTAGTAGTCCGCGACCAGCCTGGTGCCTTGGGCTGTGTTCTCGAGCAGGTACAGCCGCGAGCGGGATGCGTCGACCGCAATGGCGTATCGCGTGCGCTGCGAGAGCGCGAGAAATTGCGATGGCACGGTGCCTTGCAGGGGGCGGTCGCGCAGCGACTGGAGGCGGCGCTGCGATTCCTCGCGCAACTCCGTCAATGCGGTGCCGCCGCCCAGCCTGGTCGCGGCCGATGCGTCGGACAGCCCGCGCGCAGGCGACACGCGCGCGGCCAGCAGGTCGGCGTACACGAGCTGCGCGAGCTGGAAGTTGGGGTAGTCCTTGACCAGCGACTCGGCGGCCACGAGCGCTTCGGTGCTCTTGCCACGACCGAAGAGTTCGTACACGCCGATCAGCCGCGTTTCGGCGCGATCGGCGGGCTGCAGCAGGGGCGCCGGGTTGGCGGCGCGCGGCGGCGCCACCGACCGGCGTGATTCAGCCTCCAGCGTGGTGGGCGTGAGCGCCGCCTTGTTGTTGCTGCCGTTTCCGCGTAACCGTGCGCCCCTTGCCTCCGATTGGGCGCCCGCCCTGGCCGTCTTGCCGGACCTGGCTTCAGCCTTGGAGGCCTTGCTGGCCTTGCCCGACTTGCGTTCGCTGGCGACTGACGCCGTCTTGCTGCCTTTGCCCTCCTTGCCGCGGGTCGCCGAAGGTGCGGCAGCGGCGCTGGAAAGCGCAAGCAGCGCCGCGAGCACGGCGACTGAAATGCGTGCGATGCGGGGAGCGCGCATATACGGCAGCACTGGAAAAAGAGGATCAGCCAACTGAAATACCCGGTCTGGCCGGGGCCTGCCCGCCATCAACCGCCACTACCCGCCAACGGTTTCCTTGACGATCTTCCAGCCGCCGCCATGGCGAACCATCTCGAGCGTCTTCCGGCTGTTGACATTGAGGGTATCTGCGCGGTACGACTGGCGGAACTTGGCTGTGGCCGTGTCGCCATTGACCGTGACGACCAGGTTCTGGGCGCTCACGCTGATGTTCGACTTGCCAACGATGCGGGCGCGACGCTCTTCTTCCCAAGCCTTGCGGGATTGGCCGCCGGCAGGTTTGAAGCCGCTGCCGTAGGCGCCGAGGTAGGCGTCCATGTCCTGCGAGGCCCAGGCGCTGGCCCAGGCGCGCACTGCGCTTTCGATCTCGCCTGTGGAGGCGCTGGCGGCGGGCTTCTCGGGCGCGGCTGCCGGCGACGTGGGTACCGCAGGGGCCGCTGCGATCGCCGGTGCGGGTGGCTTGGCAGGAGCGGGAGGCGGGGGCACGGGCGCCGCTGCGACCACGGGTGGCGGCGGTGCCTTGGCGGCAGGGGCCGGCGCCGGGGTCGGTGCGGCAGCAGGGGCTGGCGCGGGCGGCTTGCTGGGTGCTGCCGGGGCGGCTTGCACCGGTGTCGGAACTGGTGGTGTTGGCGCGGCGGCTGCGACCACCACCTTGTCCTTGCCACCGCTGCGCGCCACGTTGGGCGAGGTCGGCGTCGTCGGGCTCACGATCGAGCGGATCACCGCCAGCTTCGGCGCGATGGCGGTGTTCGACTGGTCGAGTTGCAGTGCCTTGCTGTAGGCCTGGCTCGCGAGCCGCGCGTAGACATCGCCCAGGTTCTCATGGGCGGTCGAATAGCTCGGGTTGGTGCGGATGGCGCTTTCGAGTGTGGCGCGCGCCTTGTCGTATTGACCCTGGCCCGCGTAGAGCACGGCCAGGTTGTTGTAGGGCTCGGGCAGTTCGGGTGCGTCCTGGGTGAGCCGTGTGAAGGTGGCGATGGCGTCGTTGGTCTTGCCGAGATCGATCTGCACCAGGCCCTTCAGGAAGCGCATTTGTGAGTCGCGCGGGTTGTTGGACAGGAACTGGTCGGCCCGCGTCATGGCTTCGTCGAGCTTGCCGGACTGCGTGAGGCGCTCGACATCGTCGTAGTCGCTGGCATGAGCCCCAAACGCGATCGCCAGCGCGATGGCACAGAGGGGCATTGCCAGCTTGGAGCGGAAAGAATTCATGGTGCTTGGAAGTCTTGCAACGAAGCGCAGCGCAAGGTTCACATGGCGACCTGCAACTGGACGAGGCGCCAATTATGGCTTCACTCCCCGCGTCGGAGCGCGCCCGGCGGCCCAAACGATGCGCCGCCGACACATTATTGTTTGGTGCCTGCGAACAGGAGCGCGGCGCCCGCGTTGTCTTGCGCAATCATGTAGAACTGACCACTTACTTTGTCGATCAGGCCGATGCCCGCGCCGCTGACGATCTGACGCGGGCAGTTGGCTTTGCCGGCCGCGTCGACATACAGATTGAGGTGATAGGCCGGGTCCGTCGGGTTCGTCAGATACATGAGGCCGGTGAAGGTGCACCCACCGGTGATCTGGCCCTGCAGCTTGCCGTCGCCGGCGATCGTGAGGGTCGGCAGCGCCGCCGTCGCGGCGGTGGTGGTTGCGGTGGCGGCCAGTCGGACATCGGCGTAGGTGCCGGCCATGGCGGCGATCGACGGGATCGGCAACAGGGCGGTCTGGCGGTACGCGGTGAACGTGAGTTGTTCGCCGCTCTGGGGCCAGCTGGCGACCATGGTGTCGAAACCGAGCGTGCTGACGGCAGGCGTTACCTTCGACGTCCAGTCGATCACGGTGGACTGGCTGGCGCCGAAGTCGGTCACGCGCAGGACCTGCGCATCCTTGACGCCGAAGACGCCATTCACGGTCGCCGTACCGGTACCGCCATAGGTCACCCATACCGGAAGGACCGTGCCGTAGCTCGACGCGCGCATGCGCAGGAACCATGTCTCGGCCGTCAACGCCAGGGCCGGATTGTCCGTCGGCGGCGGGAACACCACGCCGCGGACGATGTCGCCATTGCTCATCGTCCCGACCCAGATGCCGCTCGGCACCACGGCCGGCGTGTCGGCGGGCGTGACCGGTACGGTCGTGCTGTCGCTGGGAAGACTCTCGCAGGCGACGCCATTGCCGTCGGGGTCGAGCGCGGCGGCGGACGAGGCGCGGTTGGCCTGGAAGTAGAGCTGGGCTTCCCGCTGATAGGTGAAGCTCGCGCAGCTGATCGGTGTCAGGCCGATCCCCGTGTCTGTGCTGTTGCTGCTGCTGCCTCCACCGCATGCAGCCAGCGTCAGGGAAATGATCACCGCGGCGCCTGCGCGCCAGCCAAGCCTCGACATGCTGTCAAACCCCAAAAAGACTCTGAAAAAAGAAAAAGGCCCCAGGGCCAGATCGGCGACGGGACCTCGTGTCTGCGGGGCAGATGAGCGCCCGCACCATGTGAAGCAGGCGTCCAACACTGTTACAAATGTTTTCCGTCCGCGTTGGTCGGGCGGATTTTAGTTGCATCGACCTGACTTCTGGCGGCAACCCGTTCCAACGTTGCTTGCTTGCGTCAGGCCATTCGCGTCAGCCGCAGGAGGTGCGATCGGCCGCCGCACTGTTGGCCGGGTAGTCGAGCGTGCCGTTGAGCGTCGCCGCGTTGGCGCCGCCAGCGCCCAGCACGACGTTGCTGAAGCCGATGCGGCGCGTGGCGAGGTCGACCGTCACGCCCGATATCGGTGCCGCCGCGCGCGCGCTGTAGCCCGCGGCGTTGCCGCTGAGCGCCAAGCCGATGAAGCTCGCCGCCCGGTCGGACTTGGCAAAGATCACCTGCAGGTCGTACTTCTTGCCATCGCCGCTGTCGACCACCTCGTAGATCGCGACGCGGCAGTAGTCGTTGGGGCCGGCCGACGCATAGGTGCCGGTGGCGCCCGAGATGCCGACTTCGGGCAAGCCGCCCGTGACGTTCAGCGTGCCATTGAGGCTTGCCGGTGATGCTGCGGAGATGATGAGCGGCGCAGCGGTGAGCGTCGTCGTGCCGGTGGTGGTGGTGCCGGTGGTGGCGGGCGACGTGGATGCCGTGGCGGCCGTGCTTGCGCCCGCTGCGCTCGTTCCGTTGCTGTCGTTGCCGCCGCCGCAGGCCGCCAGCAGAAGAAGCAGCCAGGGCGCCGCGACGGTGCGCGGCCAGGTCGTTGTAGTCATGGTTGTGTCCAGGCAAGTCTCCAGGCGCTCGACATGCGCCTGCCGGTTTTG
>CAIQMJ010000149.1 GCA_903872875.1 uncultured Variovorax sp. | reverse complement strand
TCTGGGAAGGCACCAGCGGCCTGCGCAAGGACAACACAGGCTACGACCTGCGCGACCTTCTGATCGGCAGTGAAGGTACGCTGGGCATCATCACAGCGGCCACGATGAAGCTCTATCCGCTGCCGGCCGCCAGGCTGACGGCCTGGGCCGCCGTGCCCTCGCTGGACCATGCGGTCACCCTGCTGGGCATGGCGCACAGGCAGCTCGGCTCGGGCCTCACCGGCTTCGAGGTGATGGGCAAGTTCGCGCTGAGCCTGGTCGCCAAGCACATGCCGCAGTTGCGCGTGCCCTTCATCGAGGACGAGGCGACGCCGTGGTGCGTGCTGCTCGAGAACTCCGACAGCGAATCGGAAGACCATGCCCGCTCGCGCTTCGAGGCCTTGCTCGAAGCCGCCTTCGACGACGGCTGTGTGACCGATGCCGTGGTGGCGGAGAACCTCACGCAGGCGAACCAGCTCTGGCACGTGCGCGAGAGCATTCCGCTGGCGCAGGCCGAGGAAGGCCTGAACATCAAGCACGACATCTCGATCGCGGTGTCGCGCATCCCGGCCTTCGTCGCAGAGACGGATGCGCTGCTGCAGCGCGAGATTCCCGGTGTGCGCCTGGTCAACTTCGGCCACCTGGGCGACGGCAACCTGCACTACAACGTGCAGGCTCCGGCCGAGGGCGATGCCAAGGCCTTCCTCCGCGATCAGGAAGAGCGGGTGAACACGCTGGTGTACGACGCGGTCGAACAGTTCAACGGTTCGTTCTCCGCAGAGCACGGCATCGGCGAGCTGAAGGTGCACAAGCTCGAGAAGCACAAGTCGCCGGTCGCGCTCGGCATGATGCGCGCCATCAAGCGCGGGCTCGACCCGCAGAACATCATGAATCCGGGGCGCGTGCTCCGGGTCTAGGTTGCCGGATGATGCGCGTAAAATATGCGCATCATTCATGCCTTCGGAGACAGACATGCCTCGTTTCGACAAGGACGCGCCCAAGAAGGCTACCAACCTTTCCCTCAACAGCAAAGTGCTCGAGATGGCGCGGGAACTGGGCATGAACGTCTCCCAGACCGTCGACGGCCTGTTGGCGGCGGAGGTGAAGCGGCTGTACTGGGAAAGGTGGAACGAAGAGAACAAGGATGCCGTGGCGGCGTACAACGCCCGCATCGCGAAGGAAGGCCTCCCGCTCGCCAGGTACCGGAGTTTCTGAGTGGCGCGCTTCGACGTCTATCGTCACCCCGACGCCACGCTGCGCAAGACCACGCCTTACCTGCTCGATGTTCAGAATGACTACATCAACGGCCTGGAGACGCGTGTGGTCCTGCCGATCCGCACCGCCAGACAGCTCGGTCTTCCGATGCGCGATCTGAATCCGCCGCTGGAGATCGACGGCACGCAGGTGGTGCTCGACGCGGCAGCCATCGCCGCCTTTCCAGCTGCGGAGTTGCGCAGCCCTGTAGTGAACCTGCGCGCACAGGCCGACGTGATCCTCAATGCGCTCGACACCCTTTTCGGGTCCCACTGACATGACCGACCTCGCCCCCCACCCCACCCGCTCCCAGTACGAAGACTTCATGCGCCATGTCGACACGCACGGCGTGTACAAGGGCGACCGCACCGGCACCGGCACGAAGAGCGTGTTCGGCCACCAGATGCGCTTCGACCTGAACGAAGGCTTCCCGTTGATCACGACGAAGAAGGTGCACGTGAAGTCGATCATCCAGGAGCTGCTGTGGTTCCTGACCGGCTCCAGCAACAACAACTGGCTGAAGGAACGCGGCGTCACGATCTGGGACGAATGGGCGCGCGAGGACGGCGACCTGGGCCCGGTGTACGGCGTGCAATGGCGCAGCTGGCCGACGCCCGACGGCGGCCACATCGACCAGATCGCGGACGTGATCAAGACGCTCAAGAGCAACCCCGATTCGCGCCGCATCATCGTGAGTGCATGGAACGTGGCGGAGCTCTCGAAGATGGCACTGATGCCCTGCCACGCCTTCTTCCAGTTCTACGTGGCGCCGCCGCAGGCCGCGGGAGAACGCGGCAAGCTGAGCTGCCAGCTCTACCAGCGCAGCGCCGACATCTTCCTGGGCGTGCCCTTCAACATCGCGAGCTACGCGCTGCTCACGCACATGGTGGCGCAGCAGTGCGACCTCGATGTCGGCGATTTCATCTGGACCGGCGGCGACTGCCACATCTACAGCAACCACGTGGATCAGGTGGCCCTGCAGCTGAGCCGCGAACCGCGCCCGTATCCGACGCTGCGCATCCTGCGCCGGCCGGACTCGATCTTCGGCTACGCGTACGAGGACTTCGTGTTCGACGGCTACGAGCCGCATCCTGCAATCAAGGCGCCGGTGGCCGTCTGACGATGCGCCTCAACCTGATCTATGCCCGCGCCGCCAACGGCGTGATCGGCAATGACAATGCGCTGCCCTGGCACCTGCCGGAAGACATGGCGCACTTCAAGCGCATGACCGCCGGCTGCCCCGTGATCATGGGGCGCAAGACCTGGGATTCGCTGCCGCCCAGGTTCCGCCCGCTGCCGGGCCGCATCAACATCGTCGTCACGCGGCAGGCCGGCTGGTCGGCCGATGGCGCTCAGGTCGCCAACAGCCTGCAGGAGGCGATCGCACTCACCGGCGAGGCGGCCGAGGCCTGGGTGATCGGCGGGGCGCAGATCTACGCAGAAGCACTGCCGCACGCGCAGCGCGTGGTCGTGACCGAAATCGCGCGCGACTATGACGGCGACGCGCACGCGCCGGCCCTCGATGGCGCATGGCAGGAAACAGCCCGCGAGCCGCACGTGGCAGCATCCGGGCCCGGCTTCAGTTTCGTGACGCTCCAACGGCGCTGAGACAAAGCCGAACGCGGGCGGGCTCACCGCCAGAACAACCAAAACAACAGAAGAAATCCCATGTCAGAACACGGCTTCCACGTGCACGGCCCGCACGACCACGAACTGGAACACGCAGCGCAGGGCGGCCATGCCAACGAGCACCACGGCATCGCCGGCAAGAGCATGACGAACCAGATCGCGGTCTGCACCGCGATCATCGCCACGGTTGGCGCGCTCTTTTCGTACATGGGCGGTGCCACGCAAGCCAATGCAGGGCTCTACAAGAACAACGCGGCCATCAAGAAGACCGAAGCCTCGAACCAGTGGAACTACTTCCAGGCGAAGAGCACGAAGCAGGCGCTGACCGAGTTCGCTCGCGACGCGGCGTCCGACGAGCGCAAGCCGGCACTGCAGGCCAAGGTCGATCGCTACGAGAAAGAGAAGAACGAGATCCAGCTGGCCGCGCAGAAGCTCGAAGCCGAAGCCACCGACTGGGACCATCAGTCCGAGGCGCAAATGCACCAGCATCACCGATGGGCGCAGGCCACGACCGTGCTGCAGGTCTCGATCGCGCTCGCGGCCATCGCCCTGCTGACCAAGAAGAAGTGGCTGGAGTACGGCATGCTGGCCCTGGCCGGCGTCGGCGTGCTGGTCGGCGCGGCGGCCGCCTTCCATCTCTGACCCGGCGCCTCCTGCGCTTCTGGAGCCGACATGACCATCTCCGAATTCCTCGGCATCGAACTGCCGATCATCCAGGCGCCGATGGCCGGCGTGCAAGGCAGCGCGATGACGACTGCGGTGTCCAACGCGGGCGGGCTCGGTTCGCTGCCCTGCGCCATGTTGACGCCCGAGTCGATGCGCGCGGAACTGCAGGCGATCACGGCGGGGACTGCGCGCCCCTACAACGTCAACTTCTTCTGCCATGCGCCACCGGTGCCCGACGCCGCCCGCGACCGGCGATGGCAGGAAGCGCTCGCACCGTACTACGCGGAGTTCGGCATCGACGCATCGACGATCGCGCCCGGCGGCGGACGTGCGCCGTTCAGCGACGAGGTCGCCGACGTGCTCGCCGCGTTCAGGCCGCCGGTCGTCAGCTTCCACTTCGGGCTGCCCTCCCCCGCGTTGCTGCAGCGCGTGAAGTCGTGGGGCGCGAAGGTGCTGGCATCGGCCACCACGGTCGCGGAGGCGCGCTGGCTAGAAGCGAACGGCGCCGACGCCATCATTGCGCAAGGCCTGGAGGCCGGCGGCCATCGGGGCATCTTCCTCAGCGACGACCTCACGACGCAGATCGGCACGATGGCGCTGCTGCCGCAGGTGCTGCGCGCAGTGCGCGTGCCGGTGATCGCGGCCGGCGGCATCGCCGACGCGCAAGGTGTCCGGGCCGCGCTGGCGCTGGGCGCGGCCGGCGTTCAGATCGGCACGAGCTACCTGCTTTGCCCCGAAGCCACCACCACCGCGCTGCACCGTGCGGCGCTCCAGAGCCCGCGGGCGGAGCACACGGTGCTGACCAACCTGATCACCGGACGGCCGGCGCGCGGCATCCTCAACCGGCTGATGAAGGAACTGGGTCCGATCGGCGAGGCCGCGCCTGCGTTCCCGCTGACCACAGCCGCACTCGTGCCTCTGAAGGCGGCCGCCGAAAGGCAGGGCCGCGACGACTTCTCGACGCTGTGGTCGGGGCAGAACGCATCCGGCTGTCGCGAGATCCCGGCGGCCGAGTTGACACGTCTTCTCGCAGGCGCTTGAAACAACAGGAGCGCGCTGCAGCGTGACGCCGCATGCATCTGTCAGCGCACCGGGTTGCGCTGAGCCAACGCGGTTTCCAGGCTGCTGACCCGCGCACGGGCGACAGACAAGCGGGCTTCCAGTTCAGCGATCCGGTTCGTCTGTTCTTCCGCGTTGCTCGCCAGCCTCCGCTTCGAGATTTCCTGCGCCGTGCCGTGCAGCGCCACGACCACGCCGTGCGCGTCCCGCTGCGCCCGGCCACGGGCCTCGAGCCAGCCGCGGCGTCCACTGGCGTGGATGTATTCGAGTTCGAGCGTATAGGCTTCACCCAGCCGGATGGCGCGGTCAACAGTGCGTTCGAACCGGAGCCAGCTCTCGGGACTGAAGCACATGGCATGTTCGCCAAGGCTGGGCGGGTCGAGCGCCGGATCCCGACCGAAGAGGTCATAGAGCTGCACCGACCAGGTCGTCGTATCGCTCGCCACGTCGAATTCCCAACTGCCGATCTGTCCCAACGCCTTGGCCTGCTGCAAATCGGCTTCACTCTGGCGCAGCAATGCGCAAGCCCTCTCGGTTTCGAGCATCTGCTGCTGCAGTTGCGCCTTCATCTCGTGCAAGCGGCTGACATCCGTCACCTGGACGATAAAACCAAGCACCTTGCCGTCCACGACATGCGGCAGGTAGTTCACGAGGCCGGGTCTTTCCGGGCGGCGCGAATCCACCGGCATGCGATCGAATTCCTGCGGGATCCCCTGCAGCACGCCGCGGATGTAGGGCTCGCTGCGGGCGAAGAGCTCGGGGCCGAGCAGGTCACGCAGCGAACTGTCGAACAACTGCGACGCCCGTACGTCGAACCATTGCTCGTACGCCCGGTTGGCAAATCGGCATTGCAGGTCGCGGCCCCAATAGGACAGCATGGACGGCAGGCTTTGCAGGATGGCCCACACCGGATCGTTGAAATCGATCGACGACTCATCGTCCATGGCAGGCTCTCCCGTGTCATTTCGACGTGGCGACGGGGGTCATCGCCATCGTCTGCAAGCGTCGACTTGCGCGAAATGCTACGGTAAATTCTCGCGCTCGCGAAGCACGGGTACTACGTATCGGCCGCGTCGGGCCAGCCACCGGCGGGGCCATCCGGTGCAGCGCCGCATAGACTACGAGGCAATCGCTTCACCCGGAAATCAACATACTGCGGCACCCATGAAAATTGCCACCTGGAACGTCAACTCCCTTACCGCCCGCCTGCAGCACGTGCTCGACTGGCTGATCGCGAACCCGGTCGACCTGCTGTGCCTGCAGGAACTGAAGATGACCGACGACAAGTTTCCGCTGGATGTCCTCAAGTCGGCTGGCTATGAAGCGTCGGTGTTCGGCCAGAAG
>CAIQMJ010000148.1 GCA_903872875.1 uncultured Variovorax sp. | reverse complement strand
GAACTGAGAGTGGCCGAAAGCATGATTCCTCAATTCGCCAGCCTGCCGTTCCCGGTAGTCTGCGCCGTACAAGGCGCGGTAGCCGGAGGCGGTCTCGGGCTTGCCTTGGCCTTCTGACTACCTGATTGCCGCAAGTGGGACGAAGTTTGTGGCGGCCCATACCGGCCTCGGATACGCGGGGGATTTCGGCATCAGCTGGCTACTTCCACGCGCAGTGGGTGGACGACGCGCACGAGACATGATCTTGACCAATCGCGTAGTCAGTTCGGACGAGGCCTTGGCCTGGGGATTGGTCGAGAAAGTGGTTCCTGGCGAGAGCCTGCTGGGCGAAGCGCGGCGTATGGCGGTGCAATTTTCGGTCGGACCAACGCAAGGTTATGCGGGCGCCAAGCGCCTGCAACTCGCTGCCTTCGAGAGTGATCTGGCGACCTCATTGAGGCTGGAGGCGGCCGAAATGAATCGAGCCTCGAAAACCACAGATTCGCTGGAAGCGGTTCACGCGTTCGTCGCAAAGCGAGTCCCGCAGTTTGCCGGACGCTGAACGGCTGTAGACGCATCCGGTCGGTAGGTGCTCAATCGCTGCTGGCGTCAGGTAACGGATAAACCCTGCTGCCGTCGGATTTGCCAGGATAGGGTGCCACCATGTACCTGCCCAGAAATCAGCATGCCGAGTCGTTGTTCGATGACCGGCGTCCATGGCACCAAGCTGAACCCCATACCATCATCGAGCATGGCAAAGCGGCCACTGGCGAGCATGAGGCTGCGCCGGTAGATGCCGGTCACGCGCTGGCCATCGGCCGCCAGACGGTGTTCCAGCCCGGTTTCGGTGGCAATATCCTTGGCAGCCCGAATCACATCCCGATCGCGTAGTGTCGCCAATAGATTGCGCGCGAGGATTACGCGCTGCCCGCGCCGCTCTGCCAGCCCCTGTTCGGCCAGGAATTCGGCGCGCTGCTGCATCGCCTGGTTGACCTCGCTGCCAAAGCCCAGGTTGCCCAGGCCCGAGCCGCCGCCGATCAACTGCTGGTCGAGCCAGGTGGCTCCGATCACGCGGGCCTGCCGCTCGATGGGCAGGTGCGATTTCAGCTCCACCGCCACGCCGCCCAGGCGCTGCGCATCGTAGCGACGGCCCTGCTCGGGCAGGTCGTCCGGCACCTTCCATAGCCCCTCGGCCACCCGTTCCACGATACCGGCACGGCGCAAGGCTTCCAGCCGGCGGACGTGGGACGCGACCACTTCCTGCGGATCGCGGCCGGGCACGGCCTGACCCTGCGCGATGGCAAGGTGGTGGTCGGTGCGGTACAGGCCATCGCTCGCCAACGCGGCGATGTTCTTGTCGGCCGCGCGCACGTCGGCCGATCCCTTCACTTCCACCACGGCGCCGATCGGATAGTTCGCCAGCTCGTCGCGGGCGTTCAGCGCGACGTAGTGGGCCTTGCCGTCCACGCCGTCGATGACCAGATAGCCCCGGTCGCGCAGCTCGTCGGCCAGCCCCTTCGCGGCCACGCGGCCGATGATGGTTCGGCCGTCGTCGCTCGGCTCGAACACCGCCAGCTCGCGCGGCTCGCCGCGCATGGCCCGCTGTATGGTGCGGATGATGTCGCCACGCTCGCCCAGCGCGCGCAGAGTCTTTTCCGCGTCGGCATGGACGGCCCAGGTGCCCGGCTGCATCTCGTCGGCGAGGCCCATGCGCTGCAAGCGTTGCAGGCGACCGATCAACAGTAGGCGCTGGCGTTGCAGCCGCGGTTCGTTGAAGCGTCCGATCTGCACTCGGCCGTCCTCGCCGGCCTCGCGTTGCAGGGTGCGATCCAGGCTCGTCCATCGCTCTTGCGCCACCTCGCGCTGCAAGGTCTGCTGGATCTCCAGCTCGGTGCGTGGCCCCAGCCATTCGGTCGCCAGCTCGGCGGCGCGATGGCGAAAGCCGTGCGCGATGTAGTCGCCCGCGATGATGAGGTCTTTGCCGGTGTCGTCACGCCCGCGCACGATCAGGTGAGTGTGCGGGTTGTCGGTGTTCCAGTGATCCACCGCCACCCAATCCAGCCGCGTGCCCAGGTCGGCTTCCATGCGGCTCACCAGATGCCGGGTGTAGGTGCGCAGGTCGTCCAGTTCGGCGCCGTCCTCGGGCGAGACGATGAAGCGGAAATGGTGCCTGTCGTCGGCGCAGCGTTCCTTGAAAGCGTCGAGGTCGGCGTCGTCGGCCTGCGGCCCGTAGGCCCGGCCCGGCTCGCCATCGCGGCCGGCGCCGTCGCGCTCGATGTAGCGCAGGTGCTTGGCGAGCGATTGCGGGCTGGCGTTGCGCTGATTGACCAGCAGCGTCTTGATGGTCACGCGCCGCGACATGGGCGTGAGCTTCGCGCCCGCGAAGCGAGCCGCTGTGTGGCCGCGCCCGAGGCGCGAGCCTGGGCG
>CAIQMJ010000147.1 GCA_903872875.1 uncultured Variovorax sp. | reverse complement strand
GACAAGGCGCTGCTGGGAGGACAGACCCAGATCACGAAGTCGCTCGAGCTGGGACGCATCGGCATTGCGGTAGTCACGCTGGCAGCACTCGTCGCGTTCTATCTCTACTTGCGTCAGACGCATGCCTTGCGCTCCGCCGGCGAGCGACAGCAGGAGGTTCTCCAGCGCGAACGCAATGCGCTGGAGACCGAGGTCATGGAGCGCACCGCCACGCTGGCCGAACTCGCCACCCATCTGCAGAACGTGCGCGAGACGGAACGTGGCTATCTGGCGCGTGAGTTGCACGATGAACTCGGCTCTCTGCTGACGGCCGCCAAGCTGGATGTTGCACGACTCAAGTCGCGGCTTGGCGATTCGCCGGATGCGATACAGCGGCTTCAGCATCTGACCGAACTGC
Organism: uncultured Variovorax sp.; assembly: GCA_903872875.1. Lineage (GTDB taxonomy): Bacteria > Pseudomonadota > Gammaproteobacteria > Burkholderiales > Burkholderiaceae_C > Variovorax. The sequence goes on along the minus strand of CAIQMJ010000147.1, from coordinate 2,001 downwards.
TCAACAGCGGCATCGCGCTCAAGCGCCGGATCATCGAAGACTTGCGCCCCTCCTCTCTGTCCAATCTCGGGCTCGTGGCGTCACTGGAGATACTGGGGCGCGAGTTCGCAGAGCGCTCGGGGATCGATATCCAGATGACGCTCGAGCCGGTAGAACTCGACGAGTCGAACCAACTCACGATCTACAGGATGGTCCAGGAAAGCCTGACCAACATCGGCAAGTACGCAGAGGCAGGCGAAGCCACGATCGTGATGAAGGACTACGGGAATCACGTGATCGTCGAAGTCGAAGACAACGGCAAAGGCTTCGACACGCGCCGCATGAAGCCATCGACGCACGGGTTGGCAGGCATGCGCCATCGCGTCGAAGCCGCACGCGGCAAGTTGACGGTGGCGTCGACCCCAGGCCAGGGGAGCAAGCTCACGGTGATGCTGCCGGTCATCAGGCCAGCTTGAACTTGCAGCCATGCGGCCATTGGCCGTATCGTGTTGGGCCGATAGGCCGCTCTCCTACGATGCCCAGCCGCTGCTGCTGACAGTTGGCAACGTGGACCGCCCTTTAGAGTCAATACCATGCCGTGGAGGTTCGGCTCGGTGGGTTCGCAGTCAACGTGTCCCGACGACCTAGCGGCCCTCTTCTTCAGTTTATTTAGCAAAGGAAGTTCTCATGAATACAACCGCCAAGACCCCTTCGCAACTCGCAGATGAAGCAAGCCGCACGGCGAGTGACGCTGTCGACACCACGCGTGCCTACGCGCAGAACGCCGTGAATGCGGCTGGCGAAAAGGTTCGCGAATTGCGCCGCGACGCTGAACCTGCGGTGGAACAGATCGCAGCGCGCGTTCAGCAAGCCGTACAGCGCGGCCTCGAGGCGGCATCGACCACCAGCGCTCGTGCGCAGCGTCGACTCGAGCAGGCTGCCGATGTCACGGGCAAATACATCTCTGATCAACCTGTGCGTTCGGTGCTCGTCGCCGCTGCAGCTGGTGCGGCGATCACGGCACTCATCGTGCTGGCGAGCCGCCGCCGGGACGACTGATCGAATTTGACAGCTTCGCTCCCCTTGGTCAGTGCGTCAGGAACCCATGCTTCATCCCATATTTTCAACGGTGCTTGGGCACCCTGAGTTGATCGTTCAGCATCTGGCGAACTATGTCGCGCTGATCAAGGTTGAAACCAATATCGCCACGCGAATGCTGATGGCGCGCGTGGTGGCAGGTGTGATCGCAGCCGTCAGCGGCACGTTGGCTTTGGCCTTCGCGGGGGTAGCGATCATGCTTGGCGTTCTTCACGGGAGCTTCCATTGGGTTCTCGTCGTTGTGCCCGGCGTTGCCCTCCTCCTTGCCATGATTGCGGGATATGTGGCGGCACGGCCATCGCCATTCAGCGCCTTCGAGGACCTTCGCACGCAACTCGATGCGGATGTCCAGGCGATGCAGCTCGGAAAGGGACAGCATGCCGATTGATCCGAAGGCACTCACGCCCCAGCAACGGCTCGCAATCTCCAGGCGCGCGCTGCTTCGACAGCTCCACGGCGACCACCCGGAAGAAACGCTGCCGCCGCCCTACGCCGACGAAGATGACGCCTACCCTTATCAACCGCAGGTGGGCGAGCATGTCGCGTGGGTATCGGTGGCGCGCCGGTTGGGAGAGCGCTGGTGGCGTCGGCACCCCGCCAACGCGGTAGGTCAACTCGCCAAGCCTCTGCTGAAACGATATGCGCGGGAGCAACCTTTCAAGGTGCTCGGAACCGCAGCTGGAATCGGCGCCGCGGTGGTGCTCATCAAGCCATGGCGCCTGCTGTCCATTACAGCCGTCCTGGCCGCCGTGCTGAAGACCTCGGACATCGCAGATCTCGTGACGACACTGATGCAGAACAACTCCACCCCACGAAAGGATCCACCATGAATGCCGTTATCAACGCAGCGCCGGAACGACTGACGCTGGACGAAGGCGCTATTGCCGCTGCAGGACGGAGCCTCGACGATGGCGCTGTGACCAG
>CAIQMJ010000146.1 GCA_903872875.1 uncultured Variovorax sp. | reverse complement strand
GCGGCCGAGCACGCGTTCTTCTTCGGGCGCGAGGCCGGTGCGTCCGCGGCGGCCCCGGAGGTGGCGCCGGATCCCGTTGTCGCCGTTGCGGCCGTCGCAACAACCGCGGTCGCCGCGAAGGCCACCGTACCCCCACGCCGCGCCACCAGAAAGGTGCATTGAATGACCATCGTCCACCCGCTCCACGGCCCGAACCGCTTCAAGCTCGGCGTCTTCTCCGCCAATGCCGACGGCGGCTTGGCCATCACCGATGTGCCCGAGCGCTGGCGTGCCAGCTGGGCCGACAACCTGGCGGCCGTGAAGACCGCCGACCAGGCGGGGCTGGAGTTCTTCCTGCCGATCGCGCGCTGGCGCGGCTTCGGCGGCAAGAACCATGTGCGCGAATGGTCCTTCGAGACCTTCACCTGGGCCGCCGGCCTGGCCGCGGTCACGCAGCGCATCGGTCTCTTCATGACGGTGCACGTGCCGCTGGTGCATCCGGTGTATGCGGCCAAGGCACTGGCGACCGTCGACCACATCAGCGGCGGCCGTGCCGGGCTCAACGTGGTCTGCGGCTGGAACCCGCAGGAGTTCGCGATGTTCGGCGCGAAGCTCAACGACGATGCCTACGGCCAGGCGGCCGAATGGATGGAGATCATCGAGCGCTGCTACGGCGACGACCAGCCCTTCGATTTCGACGGCAAGCACTACGCACTGAAGGGCGTCGTGAGCCGGCCGGCCAGCCTGCAGAAGCCACGCCCGGTGACGATGAACGCGGCCTTCGGCTCGCCCGGTCGCGACTTCGCTGCCAGGAAGTGCGACTTCCTGTTCTCGCCCTTCTCCAACATCGAGGACGGCCGGAAGCATGTCGCCGACATCCGCGAGCGCGCTGCGCTGCAGGGCCGCGACGTCGGCATCTACACGGTGTGCCATGTGGTCGCACGCGAGACCCAGCGCGAGGCCGACGATTACTACGAGCGCTACGCGGTGACCGAGGCCGACCATGCCGCCGTCGACAACCACATGGCGCAGAAGAAGGAGTTCGCCAACTCCCACGACAAGCATGCCTTCGACCTCTACCGCAAGCGCTTCGCGGGCGGTGCCGGCAGCTATCCGCTGGTCGGTACGCCGGAGAAGATCGTCGAGGATCTCGTGCGCATCTCGCAGGAGGGTTACGCCGGTGCCGCGCTGAGCTTCGTCAACTACGCCGATGAGCTTCCCTTTTTCTGCGAACGCGTGCTGCCCCTGATGAAGCAGGCCGGCCTCCGTGTGGATTGAGGCACTGACATGTTCCATCCTGACCATCCCACACTCAAGACGCGGATCGCCGCAGGCGACTGCCTCGCTGTCTCCTGGCTCGCGCTCGGCTCCGTGGCCGTGACCGAGATCGCCGCGCGCGCCGGTGCCGATGCCATCGTGCTCGACCTGCAGCACGGGCTCTGGGAGCGCCGCGACCTCGAGGCCGCGATCGGCCTGGTGCCGGCCGACATCCCCGTCATCGTGCGCGTTGCAGAGAACTCCGCGCTGGCCATCGGCACCGCGCTCGATGCCGGCGCCGAAGGCGTGATGGTGCCGATGATCGAGAGCGCCGCCGACGCCGCGCAGGCGCTGCGCCATGCGAAGTACCCGCCACACGGCACGCGGTCTGCGGGCGGTGTGCGGCCGTTGAAGGACTTCGGCGCCTACGTGCAGGGCGCGCACCAACTGGCGGTCCTGGTGATGATCGAGACGGTGGCCGGCCTCGCGCAGGCCACCGAGATCGCGGCCGTGCCGGGGCTGGACATGGTGTTCATCGGTTCCGGCGACCTGTCGCTGTCGCTGCAGGTGGGCGGCGCCGATCCGCGCCTGGCCGAGGCCTGCCAGTCGATCCGGAGCGCCTGCGACGCGGCGGTGCTGCCTTGCGGCATCTTCACCGGCACGCGCTCGGCTGCGCTCGCATCGCGCGAGGCCGGCTACGGCATGGTGGTTGCGGCCAGCGACATCGACGTCGTCGCGCAAGGTTTCGCCGACGCCATGGGTGCGTTGCGCGCCGGTGGCAAGCCGGAGTCCGCACCATGAACGCGTTGCATGGCGCAACTGCCGTGGCCGTGGAACGCCGCTTCGTTTCGACGCGTTCGGGTCGCATCCACGTCGCCATCGCGGGGCAGGGCTTTCCGGTGCTGCTGCTGCACCAGACGCCGCGTTCCTGGGATGAATACCGCGACGTGCTGCCGCTGCTCGGCCAGGGCTTCCAGGCGATCGCGATGGACACGGTCGGTTTCGGCGATTCGCAAGCACTGCCGATCGCGCCGCAGGCCAACACCATCGAGCGCTGGGCCGAAGCCGCGTTCGACCTGCTCGATGCGCTGGGCATCGAGCGCGCAGCATTCGTCGGCCACCACACCGGCGCGGTGATCGCGATGGAGATGGCCGCGAGCCGGCCGTCGCGTGCGGCCGCGCTCGTGCTGTCGTCCTGCCCGTTCGTCGATGCGGCGCGTCGCGCGAGCCACCACGGCAAGCGGGTGATCGACGAGGTCGAACCGACGCCGAGCGGCGCGCATCTCGCCGAACTCTGGCAACGCCGGCAGCCGTTCTATCCGGCCGGCGACATCGACCTGCTGCAGCGCTTCGTCGCCGATGCGCTCAAGTGCGGCGCCATGGCGGCCGAGGGACACCACGTGGTCGGGCGCTACGAGATGGAGCACCGCATCGGCCGGGTCGCGTGCCCGACGCTGGTGATCGGCGCGCCGGACGATCCGCATGCGTTCCCGGCGACGCCGCGCGTGGCGCAGGCGATCGCGGACAGCACGCGCATCGATATCCCGGGGGCGATGGTGCCGTTGCCGGACCAGTTGCCGGAAGCCTTTGCGGGCGCGGTGTCAGGATTCCTGTCGGGGATTCGGCTGGACCGTTGAGTTGCCGGCGTTGCCGGAGTGGTCAGGCGCTCTGGGCGATCCGGATCGCATTCGGCGGCAGGCCCTGTCTTTGTCGGTCCCACATGGCGTGGAATGCCGCTTCGAGGTGCCGTGCGAACCGGGGCGTGTCGAACAGCGGCGTGGCGCTGCGTTGGAGGGCCAGGCACTTTCGCAATTCGGCGAGGCGTTCGGGCGATGTCGCCAGCGCCAGGGCCTCTGCCTCGTAGCCTTTCACATCCTGTGTTACCAGTTCAGGCAGGCCCATGGCCTTGAGAAGACTCGCCGACACGCGCGATGGAAAGGTGCTCCCCTCCAGCGTCAGGACCGGCAGGCCAGCCCACAGGGCGTCGCTGCAGGTCGTGTGCGCGTTGTAGTGGAAGGTGTCGAGGAACAGGTCTGCCTGGGCGTGGCGTGCAAGGTGTTCAGGCAGGTCGATCCGGGGCGCCCAGACGATTCGACCGGGATCTACGCCGCGCGCCGTCGCTTCGGATTGCAGCCTTGCCTTGGCCGCATCGTTCGACCAGAGCAGCCAGAGCACGCTGTCCGGCACGTTCTGCAGCAGGCGCATCCACACGTCATAGACCTGGCGCGTTATCTTGTAGCTGTTGTTGAAGCAGGCGAAGACGAATCCTTGGGCCGGCAGGCCATGGTCTCCTCGAGACTGTGCAGCCCCGGCGATGCACCGGGTGTTGTCGGTCGCCTGGTAGGAGTCCGGCAGCGTGACGACCTGCTCCTGGTAGTGCACATGCTCGTCGGCGTGGATCAGCGTTTCATCGGCAACGATGTAGTCGATGTAGCCGCAGCCCATCGTGCCAGGAAAGGCGAGGTAGTTGACTTGTACAGGGGCGGCACGGTGTGCAAAGATGCCCGGTCGGGCGTGCTGGGTGAAGCCGTTCAGGTCGACCGCTATGTCGAGCCCTTTCTCTCGAGCCAACGTCGCGATGCCGGCATCGTCGCGGTCGGCGACATCCACGAAATGATCGAAGCTCGCCGCCACGCGTGCGCGCATCGCATCATGGGCCGGTCGGCCGAACGAAAAGCCGAACCATTCGAACCGGTTGCGGTCATGGCATTCGAAGAGCCTTGCCATCAACTGCGAAGTGGCATGGTTCCGAAAATCTGCGCTGAAGTAGCCGACGCGGATTCGGCCGTCTGGCGCGCGCGCTGCCGGTGCGCTGGTCGGCGCTGGTCGAGCCGGGTACTTGTCGTTCGCGTAGGTCCGTGCGCCGACGAGCAGCGTTTCGGACCTCGCTGGCGTGGAGAAAAGCACAAACGGGGGCGAGGCTTTTTCACCTCTCTGGACGCGCGCTTCAATATCCTGGAAGGCGTCTTCCAGGCCGTCCCAGTCACACACCGCCATCTTGGCGTGCAGCCAGGTTCCCCTCAGATAGTCCGTGTCCGGCGCCAACCGCATTGCCTCTTCATAGCAGCTCAGCGCTTCGGCCGGGCGCTTCATGGCTTGAAGCGTGGTCGCCTTGTTTATCAGGCAGGAGACGTCCTGCGGCGCCAGCGCAAGTGCCTGGCCATAGCTCGCCATGGCTTCCGGGAACCGGCCCAGTTCGGTGAGCGTGGCGCCTCGATTCGACCAGGCGTGGGCTGCGCGCGGCTGCAATTTGACTGCGCGGTCGTAGTGCTGGAGTGCTTCGTCGAAGCGGGACAACGCATCGAGAGTGCAGCCGATGTTGAACTGCAACTCGGCCACTTGCGGTTTCATCTGCGCTGCCTTCAGGAACCAGGCGAGAGCCTGCGCGGGCTCGCCGATTGCGCTGAACGCGACCCCCAGTTCGTGCCGCGCCTCGAAGAACTCCCCCGCGACCCGGATGGATGCCTCGAATGCCGCGATCGCTGCCTCGTGGCGTCCTTGCTGAAGCTGGACACGGCCGAGATAGAAGGATGCCTCTGCGGAGACGCCGGGCAGCCGCGACGCCTGAAGCAGCAACTCCTCGCAGTGCGCCAACTGCCCGCGGTTGCCGTGCACGTATGCCAGCAGTTCATAGGCCTTGGGCTCGGTCCGCCCCTCGCCCTTGATCAGATTGCGAAGCAGGTTCTCCGCGATCTCCGTTTGTCCGTTGCGAAAGTAGTGTTGCGCGAGGACCAGCTGCTGCTGGGTAACGGTTTTCATCGGCCGAATTCTAAGAGTCAGTTCGGAGCATCCGGGATATGTTCGATGCTGCATCGAGCAGTGCCGGCAGCATCGTGTCCTGCATCACCTTCGCGCTGGTACGGTTGGCCTGTCCGCTGATGTTGATGGCCGCCACCGTGCGGCCGCTGCGGTCGACCAGCGGCGCGGCGATCGAGATCAGGCCTTCTTCCAGCTCCTGGTTGACCAGGCACCAGCCCTGGCGCCGGGCCTGCACGATCTTCGCCAGCAGCGCGTCGGCGTCCGTCACGGTGCTCTTCGTCAGTGCTTCGCGCGGCATCGCGGCCAGGCGCGCCTGCACTTCCTCGTCCGGGAGGCCGGCCAGCAGCACGCGGCCGAGCGACGTGCAGTAGGCCGGCAGCCGCGAGCCGACGCCCAGGCTGATGCGCATGATCTTGTGGGTCGGCACGCGCAGCACGTACACGATGTCGGCGGCGTCGAGCACCGCGGCCGAGCACGACTCCTGCACCTGCTGCACCAGTTTTTCCATCACCGGCTCGGCGCGGTTCCAGATCGGCATCGAGGACAGGTACGCGAAGCCCAGGTCGAGGATGCGCGGCGTGAGCGTGAAGAGCTTGCCGTCGGTGTCGACGTAGCCGAGCGTCTGCAGCGTCAGCAGGATGCGGCGCGCGCCGGCACGCGACAGCCCGCTGGCGGCAGCGACCTCGCTGAGCGTCTGCCGAGGCGCCGCGG
>CAIQMJ010000145.1 GCA_903872875.1 uncultured Variovorax sp. | reverse complement strand
GCGCGGCTGCGGCTTTTTCCCCAAGAGGAGAACCATGAAGAAACTGAATAAAGTGGCGATGATGTTTGCAGTCGCTGCGCTCGCCACTGCCGCCGGCGCGCAGACCCGTGTCACCGCAGCGAATGGCGGCCCCGTCATCGACAACTGGCAAAACGCAACTGGCGAGCTGGTCTGGAAGAACGGCACGAACGAACTGTGCTGGCGCGACGCTAACTGGACGCCCGCCACTGCTGCTGCTGGTTGCGACGGTGCTCTGGTCCGTGCTGCTGCAGCTCCTGCCGGTGCCGTGGTCGCTCCGGCACCTGCTCCGGCGCCTGTTGCACCGCCCGCACCGCCCGCAGCTTCGAAGGTCACCTTCGCTGCAGATGCATTCTTCGACTTTGACAAGTCCGTTCTGAAGCCCGAAGGCCGCGCCAAGCTGGACGATCTGGTTTCGAAGATCCGTGATGTGAACCTCGAAGTCATCATCGCGGTCGGTCATACCGACTCGATCGGTTCGGATGCCTATAACCAGCGCCTGTCGGTTCGCCGCGCAGAAGCTGTCAAGGCTTATCTCGTGACCAAGGGCATCGAACGTAATCGCGTCTATACCGAAGGTAAGGGCGAGAAGCAACCTGTGGCCGACAACAAGACGGCTGAAGGCCGCGCCAAGAACCGCCGCGTCGAAATCGAAGTGGTTGGCACTCGCGCAAATCGTTGATTCGAAAGAATCTTTGAAAAAGCCCCGCTTTGGCGGGGCTTTTTTATTTGCGTTTCATTTCCAGATGATTGCCGATCTTCGAGGTGCTGCTCTATTCGCTGGGTGCATTGATAATCGCTGTATGACCGATACCGTGAATGCCGATCCGGCAGAACTCGCCAAATTCTCAGAACTCGCTCATCGATGGTGGGATCTTGAGAGTGAATTTCGGCCCCTGCACGAGATCAATCCTCTGCGACTGAAGTGGATAGACGATATTTCGCCGATTGCATCGTGCCACGTACTCGATGTGGGCTGTGGCGGCGGCATCTTGGCGGATTCCATGGCGCGCAAGGGCGCAGATGTGCTGGGCATCGATCTCGCCGGCAAGGCTCTCAAGGTTGCGCAACTGCATGCGCTCGAAGCTGGGACGCGCGGTGTCAAATATCGAGAGGTCAGTGTGGAGGCTCTGGCTGTGGAGCAGCCTGGAAGTTTTGATGTAGTGACATGCATGGAAATGCTTGAGCACGTGCCAGCGCCCGGTTCCGTCATGAAGGCATGCGCCGATCTCGTGAAGCCGGGCGGCTGGGTATTTGTTTCGACGATCAACCGCAATCCGAAATCCTTCCTGTTTGCCATCGTGGGTGCGGAGTACGTACTGGGATTGCTGCCGCGCGGTACCCATGAATACCAGAAGATGATCCGGCCCAGTGAGCTTGCTGCCTATGGTCGCGCGGCATCGCTTGATCTGAGGCATACCTGTGGGTTGGAACACAACCCCTTGACGCGTCGGTACTGGCTCAGCGCCGACACCAGCGTGAACTACATGTTCGCTTTCAGGAAGCCGATGTGATGCCGGTAGCACCGATCGAAGCTGTCCTTTTCGATCTCGACGGCACGCTGATCGACAGTGCGCCCGATCTTGGCGCTGCGGCTGACAAGATGCGGACCGACCGCGGGCTGACATCGCTACCCATCGCTTCCTATCGCCACATGGCGGGCGCAGGGGCGCGTGGCATGCTCGATATCGGCCTTGGGATGGCTCCGGATGCGCCAGAGTTCCCGGCCATGCGCGAGGAATTTTTTGTCAATTACGAATCCCGGATGCTGCTTGATACCCATGTGTTCGATGGGGTGGCGCAGCTATTGGAAGCGCTGGCGGAGCGTGGAGTGCGCTGGGGTATCGTGACCAACAAGGCATCGCGGTTCACCGATCCGATCACGCGGGCGATTCGCATGTTCGCGTCTGCGGGAGCTATCGTTAGCGGTGACACCACGCCACATGCGAAGCCGCATCCCGAGCCGCTCCTCGAGGCCGCTCGTCTGTTGAAGATCCACCCGGCTCACTGCATCTATGTCGGGGACGACGAGCGTGACATCATCGCAGGCCGCGCTGCTGGCATGCGGACGATTGCTGCGACCTACGGGTACATGGGTGCGACGGCAGATGCAACGCTTTGGCAAGCAGATGCAACGATCGCTTCGCCACTCGACCTCTTGCAATGGATGGATTCAGCCTAAAATAGGTTCCTTGGGGCTGCACTGGTTTCGACGTGGGTTCGGAATCGCAGCGGGGCATGTCGAGCTGAATGCGCTCGTAAAACAGATTCAAACAAACTAACTGCAAACGACGAACGTTTCGCACTCGCCGCTTAATTGCCGGTGAGCTTTGCAACAGTAGGCCGATGGGCTGGGCAAGGGGGTAACAGAGCAATCTGAAGCCTCCCGGCTGCAAAGATAATTACATGGGCTGGTTTCGATTCGGGTACCTTGAGTCGAAACGAGAAAATAGGGTGCTGGCGTCCGGTGTAGCGTGCGACTGCGCGACTTCGGAGGTGAGATTTAAATCAGATCGCTAAACATGTAGAACTGCGCGAAGATGGCTTGCGGACGGGGGTTCAAATCCCCCCAGCTCCACCATATTTCAAGGGCTAAGTTGTTATAAATCAACAACTTACGCCGTCTGGCGCCGGCACATGCCCGCTGCCGATTCAGATGTTTTCACACGCGGATCTTGCCAATCAGCGGGTGACGGCAGCTCGGGTAACGGATTGCGCCATATCGACTTGGTAGCCAATCGAAAATCCCAATTCGACTTCCCGGCTTACTCAATGCCCATCATTTCGAATGAAGGGGCGTGCCTTGGCCGCCGGTGCCATGGGTTCAGAAAGCCCCGAATCGTCTGCCAGCTGCGTGGGTCCTTTGCGGCTGGATGGGCCGAACAGCAGATTGTTCAGGCCCCCGAGCCTGCTTTCAGCCACCAGAGTTCGCCTCGCGGTCGGCTATCCAGTCGTTCACCGCCCTCGACATTGATCCAGAGCTGCATGCTGCCAGCCGGCTGATGCATGCGCAGCGAATGACCACTGCGCACATGCTTGTCGACGGCATCCGAGCTCCGGCTGGATAGCTCGCACTACCAGTTCGTCGGGATCCATTCCAGTGCGATCGCGTTCGTCATTCGATCGTCTCCCCGCTTGGGCCATCTGTTGCCACCACTGCAGTTCCACGTCGAACCCCGAGCGTCCACGGTTTTTCAACTGGATGGTTAACATTCGCACAATATTACGAGACGTCAGCGATCCGGAATCGCTATTACCTTCCACTGATCCCTTCCTAACAATGATGGACGAGCGACTTGGGCTGCAGCGATTCGCCAATTGGCGGGAGCATCCGCAACGACAGAGTTTTGCAGCCCGGCTGATGGCAGAGTGGTTGCAATGGCGGTGCGGATGTAGACGCCAAGAAGCGGAGAAGGCCATGCAAACGCTGGCCCCGGGTGAAGACTTGTGCTGCTTGGTTGCTGTCACGTTCGGACACATGGGGGTGGCACCGACGCCGATGCCCCCGCCCCGTCCGAAACGCGGATGGACGCCGAGTTCGTCGTCAGCGCCGGCGCTACGACTCAAATCGCCGCAGCCACCCAACAAGGGCAGCGGCTTCCCCTGGCCGTTTCCTTCAGACGAACTGAACGATAAGGAGCTGCCGTAAGGCGGCACGTCGGCCACAGCGGAGTCGGGAGCGGCGGTAGCCGTCATGTTGGGTGATCTTTCGTCATGGCCATCCGCTCGGGCTAGCCGCCTGCCTGCGCCGGCGGAGAGACCCATCGGCCGGCCGCGCAGCGCGGCTGCTGCGATCTTCGCGATCCGCGGCAGTGCGGCGATGATGTCATTCCCCGCGGACTTACAGGCTCGCCCATGAAACGTCTGTCCGCGACCGGGGAACGGCCGGCATGTCGCAAAGGCGCGCTGGCGCTTGTCAGCGGCACGGATGATGTCAAGGCGTTCTTTGGCCACAACGTCGCCGACGGTCACCCCAACGCACAGCCTCGGGCGACTGATGGCCCGCACTTGCGATAGCTTTCCCGACATGCCGGGGTGTGGCTCCTTCGGAGTGCGCGAGCCATCGGCTCGAAACGAGGTCATGCGCCCGTCGCTTTCAGGCATTCTTGGCAGTCGTGCCGTCTAAGCAGGCCTGCAGCGATCAGGGCCAGGCGTGCCTTGTCTTTGTATTGGTCGGTCCAAGTGCGGTGCTGCAGATGACGCCCGCCGCGATCTCTATGGCAGCGCTCGTGGTTGGCGACCCTAGGTCAGCACGCATCCTTTGCTCAACGTGTTCAGCGCAATGTTGATACCAGAGAGGAGTGCGTTGAAGTAGTCGCAGTAGAGCGGCTCAGGGGCACGCCAGTCCGGTTGTCCGCCCACTGAGCATCCTTCAAGCATGCAGTCAGGGATGCCGCATGAAAGAAGCCAAAGTGGAGCTTTCGGTCGCGACGCTGGGCTTTTTCATCGGTAGTATTTGCAATGCTGCAGAGCCGCGTTCGAGCGCTGCATCGAGCCCATCAAGCCATCGGCCTTTTCGCGATGTCCGGGCCCTCTGCCACCACGCCCGTCTTCTGCGTTGGGCAGTGCCGCTTCAGCCATGACCAATCCGCGGGCCCAGCTCTGGCTTGTGCAGTCGCCGCAGCGCGGTTCCTCAAGTTGACGATGCCGATTCGAACTGAGTTCGCGCCGTTCGACCACGTGTTTTCGGTTCCTCCCGGACGACCTGGGCGACGCAACAGAGAGGGTGGCCTCCGCGCGTGGCGGGGGGCAGTGGAATTCTGCGTTGACACAGTCCAGGTGAACGCGACGATCGACAACCCCATGCAGGCTTCAGTGGCCAGATCTATGACCCCGCCGTCTTCACCGGACTCGAGCTGATCTGATGCCTGGATTGGCGCGCGCTTCTCTGTCTTTCAGGGCCCCGCATCACTCCGACCAGCGTGATCAGGCCATAGATCACGCCCAGTGGAAGGAGCACGATCAAGCAGAGCATTGGGATTCCAGGCAGTAACGCCATGTCATCTGGAAGTATGAACGAGAGGCCGAAAAGCATGCCGATGGTCAAAGCCATACAACCGTTCAGCGCCCAAATCAGTCCGCACCGTTGCGCTCGTGTTTTAGACAACATAGGCGGCCCTTGTCGAGTTGCAAGGCGGTTGTTTTATTTCCATCCGCCTGACGGCAACCTAACTATGGCGCCGTCGGAGGCCCATCTTGCCGCGGGCTTTGATTTGGCGCGCGTGTGGAGCGCGTGCGATCGTGAGCCGGCCGGCGTCGGCCATCGCACGACAGTCCGAACAACAGCTGACGACAGACGAACATCGCGCACCTATTGGGTCAAACGCTCGGGTGTCCTCACACGCGAGAGCACGGCGACGTTGCGGCCGTGAAGACGTCTCGATCCGATCACAGCGCGTCACCATCCGAGTCGAGCGTGCCGGCCGCTTCTGCATCGGTAGCATGGAGGATGTCCAAGGCGTCATCACCACACGCTCCGGTCGCGTCAACACGACGCTCAAATCCATCAGCTCACACACCGGCTATGCATGCACCATCCGCGTCACGAGCAATCGTGCATTTCCTGGATTCAGTATGACCGGGCGAATGATGTACCAGGGGCGCGACGTTCACGATCTGCTCGATCCCACGGTGTTGGCCGCGATCAAGAGCCAGATCTACCCCAGCAAGAACATCGTCTCCTTCGGCGATTCCACGACCGAAGGCGCTGGCACGGGCGTGACCGGCCAGACGATCGCCGTGCAGTTGCAGGCGCTGTACGCCGCCGTCGGTGACATGCGCACCGTGACCCCCTTCGGCGTGAGCGGCCAGAAGTGCGCGTCCATCAACGCGCGCCAGGGCAGCGCGCCGGCCGTCGTCAGTCTGCCGGCGGGCTCGAACGGCATCCCCGAAATCCCGGCATCCGGAGCCGTGAACGTCACGACGACGGCGGACCCGATGGCGAACATCAACACGTCCGGCACGAGATGGATGGCCGGGCGGCTCGCTGGCGTGTCGACCGTGCTGATCAAGGACCTGGCCACCGGTCAATATTCCGTGCAGCGGTCGACGGCCGCGAGCGCGGTCGGCGTCGATGCCGCGGTGCCGTTCCTTCCCGACACCGAGGCGTATCGGTTCTGCACCTACCTTTGCTGGATCGGGACCAACGACATCTTGAGCTCGACGCCAGCGCAGATCCTGGCCTACATCGACCAGCACGTCGGCCATCAGGCCACGCAGCAGAAGCGACGCGTGATCGTCATGCCGATCATCAACTGCCTGAGCGCGCAGCTGTCCACGATCCTCACGAACTACGCCGCGCTACTGACCCTGGTCAAAGCCAAGTACCCAGCAGATGAGTGCGTCGACACCCTGTCGCTCCTGCAGCGCCATCGCAACGGCAGTTCCGACGACATGGCCGACATCGCTGCCGGCCTGCCGCCGCGCAGCCTCCTGTCGACCGACCGCTACCACCCCGGCGTGCCGGGGTATGGCGTCATCGCCGCCGAAGTCAAACGTCTCCTCGACGTGAAGGGGTACTGATCATGTCCTCGCTCGCCATCGACGTCGACTCGGCATCGCATTCACCGACACGAGCCGCCCCAATGCCGGGCGACGCCATCGTCGACGCATGTACCCGGTACGTCCATGAGGCACTCGACACAGCGTCCTGGCCGTCGCACGCCGGTGTGACTTCCGGCAATGCGGTTCAGCTTGCGCGCTGGAATTTTGCGTTGGCCGGGCCGTGTGCCTCTCCACGTCAGACTCCACATTCACGATGGTCTGAGACGGCAGCACGAGCGACCGTCCGAGCATTGCAGTGTCAAGCGTTGCCGGTTCGGGATCGCGCGCGTGGACGACGGGTCGGGCGGCTTTCAGGTGCGCTACTGCGTGGATGGAGTCCTCGTTGACACGAACGTCGGCAATGCCACGGTGAGCCAGCCATCCACCGTGCCGGCAACCGCGCCTGTTGGCTACGAATTGGCCATAGGGTTGCCCCCTCTATAGCGGCAACCTTCAACGGCAGGATCTGTTGGCATCGGCTCAGCGATGTCGGCGCCACCGCTGGCGTCTTCACAGCGGCCTGCGCTGAGGCGCTTGTGGCCAAGGACTGGGGGCGGACAGCAAAGATCGGGCTTGGGCATGAACGATCTGTACGCAGCGCAGTCGCAAGGGGCGGGTATGCGACTGTCCGCGCTCCCGCGCACGTTGCTTCAGAATCGCCTCACGTGCGCGCCATGCACCCCCGAAATCGAATGGCGAACCGGCTGTTTGCCACATCGGCCTTGCGTGCCGAGCAGGTCAACGCAAAGAAGGAAATGCCGGCGAGGGCGTACATCACCGCAGCGGTGGAAACGAGAGTGATGAGCATCGGAAAGACTCCTGCGTGCGATCAGTTTCGTCCCCTCGGAAAGTCTCGGGTCTTGCCGAGATGCTCAGGCGGCATCAAAAGCGTTGTCGCACCTTTGCCAGATCCAAGTCACGCGGGGTGTTCGTCATCAATCCGCACGTCCTGGGCAATGACGCATGCGTCATCCGTGGCGTCCGCCATGCTCGCAACACTGCCGTGGCGTGTGGATCGAGCGTGAGCCATGCGAACCCTTCACGCGGCGCCACCGCTACCCGTACAGTTTCTGTCCCTGGGGCTTTTCTGTTTTCTGGATAGGCACAAGTACAGGTCGGCGCTCCGCAAGAGATGGGCGAAGCTTCGATTGGGCAAAGCCGCAGGTGCCGAATTTCCCGGCCTGAGTCGGTGACGGGTCGTCCTCAACGCTTCGCGGGACGGCGCCTGCGTCTCATCCAACGCAGCAACCACATTGCTCCACTGGCGACGATCAGCAGGATGAGCACCATCGAGACCAAGCCCAGCATGAGGGCGAAGTCGTGATCCATCGGGACCAGGAGGATGAGCACGAGGAGCGCGAACACGACTGCCGCGAGAGCGGCGTTGATTTTCCATGGCAAGGGGACTGACTCCAATGTTTTGGAGCGATGATGGATGATCATTCCCCGTATGAAGCCAGCAGGAACAACAGCTTAGACGGACTTCTGTGAAGAAGTTGTTGTTCTGTTCAGTAGTTTCGACCCTGTTCAGCAAGCCGTGGCTTCGCGATCTCCGGGCGTCACCGGCTGGCGCTGCGGCGCGTCTGATATTCCGCGATCCATGCTCGTGCCTTTTCAGCGAGTTCCTTGCGCGCTGCGGTCGGATCCACGATCTCGCTGGTCAACGATATGTGGCAACGTTTTATCCCGCTCTTCATTACAACTGCAGTGCACTGAGAAGAGGAGTTGACCTTGTGGATGGCGAACTCCATCGTCCATTCCTGGCTGGCCAGGGGTGAGTTCGTCGGTGTGGGAAATAGGTTCATCGCCACCCAAACCACTGGCACCGTGCACTGTCGGACGATCCACTTTGCTCTTTTGGATAGGCCAGCACATTCGATGAGTTCGACGACAGCTTCACAATCTCTCCGGCCAATCGTTGCACGCGGGCGCGGGCACGGAGATCACCGCGCTGCATCGCCCAAAGCTCCCGGGCGTATTCGTCGGTCAGTTTCTGCCACCTCTCAAACTCCGGACCCATGTCAAACGAAAGTGTCATCTCAGTTTCCATCACCGAACCCGGGCGAGATCGGCCCACGGCTTACTGTGTACGAAATTACTATAGGTGACCCAGGGGGAGGCCCGCCATTGGCCTTTCGTTTAGGGCTGGTATGTGAAAGCAGCGCGCGGGTTACCGCCTGGCCTCTGCTGACCGCGCGCACTGCCGTATGGAACGAGGAGGGGCCGCTCCATTCTGATTTTGGACCGGCTGGCTGGCCGAGCGATGGGCATTCTCGTCGCCAGCATGCCCTAGGCCGCTGGGCTTCGTGGACTCGGGGCGCAGAAGATGCGACCACGGGCCGCCTAAAGTTCACACGTTTTTGCTCGTTGTGCAACCCGCGTAGATGAAGAGGTGCGGCCTGGTCGCGCGGGAGGTCAAATTCCCCTTGGCTCTACAAATTTCTCCCTGGTTGCCGCGAACTGAGGCTGCTATCTGCTTGAATCTACGGGGATCATCTGGCCGACGGATCCCTTTAGCGGCCGATGTCAGAGTCCGACCGGCTCTGTCTTGGAGCGAGGGCCGGCCTTGGTCTTTGATTCCACCGGCTTCTGTGTCGAGGGCGCGATGTAGCTCACCGACAGCCTCTGACGAAGGGCGTTTTCCACCTTCTGCTTTGACAGCAGCGATTGCTTGCCGCAGACACTGCAGCGGTACAGGCGCAAGAGGGGGATTGCGCGCATCCACATGGAACGTGGCGCACGCTCCATGTGTTTAAGCCCACAGGTACAAGTCGACAGAAGCATGATGTTTACCATCGTCTGGTTGAGGTGGTTTCGCCGGGCAAATTGCCCGGAGCCCTCGATTATCTAGAAGTTTGTGACAAATTGCACGCGACGCAAAAGTCCTCGTTACACATTCAGGCCGGACCGCATTCATTTTCAGTCAGCATGTGATGACAACTTTCGTAATACTCCAGATCGAAAAATCCCTGCTGCTAAATTCATGCACTCGCCGAAATGGCGCCATTGAAAAACGACAAGAAGTGCCGAATTTTTCACGATTGAGCCTCAAGTTCAGCCAAATTTTCACGATCCGTTGCTTTTCTAGCATCGTTCTGAGTGCGGTGCTTGGCTTCGTTCCCTTGCTGCATGCCGCATCGCAGTCGCCTGTCGCCGCACCGCATGGGATGGTTGTTACGGCTCAACATCTTGCTACACGGGTCGGTGTGGACGTGCTAAGCGCCGGTGGCAACGCGGTAGATGCTGCAGTCGCGGTGGGTTATGCGCTCGCGGTCGTTTATCCAGCGGCGGGCAACCTCGGTGGAGGCGGTTTCATGACGCTTCAACTGGCGGACGGGCGCAAGACCTTCCTCGATTTCCGTGAGAAAGCGCCGTTGGCGGCGACGCCAGACATGTATCTGGGCGCGGATGGCGAGGTGGTCAAGGGGCTCAGTACACGCGGCTATCTCGCAGTCGGTGTGCCCGGTACCGTTTCAGGCCTTGAATTTGCAAGAACCCGGTACGGGACGATGCCGCGAAAGCGGCTCATCGCGCCGGCGATCGCATTGGCGGACAAGGGCTTCGTGCTTGAGCAGGGCGATGTCGACATGCTCGTCACTGCGACGTCCGATCTTGCGAAAGATGTCGCCAGCAGCGCCATCTTCCTGAACAACGGCAGGGCTTTCGACGTGGGCGAACGCCTGGTACAGAGAGACCTGGCCAAGACGCTGCGCGCCATCGGCCGACGTGGCCCCGCTGGCTTTTACAAAGGCTCGGTCGGAGCGGCGATCGCTGCATCGAGTCGAGCAGGTGGTGGAATCCTCACACAGGCAGACCTCGACCTGTATGCCACGCGCGAGTTCGCCCCGATCGAGTGCGACTATCGTGGATATCGGGTGATTTCGGCGCCGCCGCCCAGTTCCGGTGGCGTGATCGTCTGCGAGATCCTGAACATTCTGGAGGGTTACCCGTTGCGCGAGCTGGGCTTCCGGTCGGCAGAGGCAACGCACTATCAGATCGAAGCCATGCGGCATGCCTACATCGACCGCAACAGCTACCTGGGCGATCCAGACTTCATCAGCAACCCGGTTGACCGCTTGCTGGACAAGGGTTACGCCGCGCGGATCCGAGCGACCATCGATCCCCGGAAGGCGGGCATTTCAGATGAACTCAGACCCGGCGTTGAGCCACATGAGGGAAGCAACACCACGCACTATTCCATCGTCGACCGATGGGGCAATGCGGTGTCGGTGACCTATACCCTCAACGATTGGTTTGGCGCGCGTGTGACGGCGGCGGGAACTGGCGTGCTGCTGAACAACGAGATGGACGATTTCACGTCGAAGCCGGGTGTTCCGAACCTCTATGGACTGGTCCAGGGCAAAGCCAATTCGATCGCACCCGGAAAGCGGCCGCTCAGTTCCATGAGTCCTACCATTCTGTCGAAGGACGGCAAGCCAGTGATGGTACTGGGCACACCGGGCGGCAGCCGCATCATCACTGCAGTGCTGCTGACGATCCTGAACGCCGTCGACTATGGAATGAACGTGCAGGAAGCCGTCGATGCGCCGCGCTTCCACCAGCAGTGGCAGCCGGACGTGACCAACTTGGAGCCGTATGCGGTGGGGCCCGACACACGCAAACTGCTGCTCGGCATGGGCCACAAGTTCGGTGACGCGCAGCCGGCGAACCATCTGGCAGCGATCATCATCGGCGCGCCTTCGCTGGAAGG
>CAIQMJ010000144.1 GCA_903872875.1 uncultured Variovorax sp. | reverse complement strand
CTCTCGCACCTATCGAAGAGCCCTCGCCGAATCCTCGTCGAGCCCTCGCCGAGCCTTCGGCGAGCACTACTAGCGCCCTCGCCCCCGGAGTGGAAGGGAAGGGAATGGAAGGTAGTGGAGTGGATGAAGAGGGCGACAACTCTGCTGTCGCAGAGCCCTCGTCTGCCGGCGACAACTGTCCTCACCAGCAGATCATCGATCTGTTCCATGAACACTTGCCGACAGGGGTACGCGTCCGCGAATGGACGCCTGTGCGTCAGCAAGCTCTGCGTACACGCTGGCGCGAGAAGCCCGAGCGCCAGAGCCTCGAATGGTGGGCAAAGTTCTTCACGTACGTGCAGGCGTCCGACTTCCTCACTGGTCGCGTCAAGCCGAGCCCCGGTCGCAAGCCGTTCGAGTTGCGATTGGACTGGCTCTGCAAATCCGAGAACCTCGTGAAGGTCATCGAGGGCTGCTATGAAAACTGATCGCCCCCCCATGACCGGCGATATGCCGCGCAGCCTGGAAGCCGAGGCGGCAGTGATCGGCGCGGTGCTGCTCGACAACGATGCGCTCAGCCGCGTGAGTGACCTCGCGCCGTCAATGTTCTACGCGCCGTTCCACGCAGACGCCTTCCGCACGATCCAGTCGATGGCCGCTGCTGGACAGGCCTTTGACGTGATTTCGACCTTCGACGCCATGCGCGCCGAGGGCCGGGCCACCGATAGCGACCTTGCGCGCCTCAACGACCTCGCCCAATACGTGCCGTCGTCCACCACCATCCGCCGCCATGCGACCGTCGTCGCCGAGCGGTATCGCCAGCGAGACCTGATGCGCGCGGGGCAGCAGATCGTCGAAATCGCGTCGTCGGCAGGTACATCGGCCGAGCAAATAGACGCTGCGCAGATGCTGCTGGCCAAACTCGCGATGGTCAAGGCCAAGCGCGACCCCCAGCACATCAACGAATCGCTGGCGGACTACCTCGCGCTGCTGAGCGAGCTGAGCGAGGGCAAGAACCCCGCCATTCGGACCGGCATCGAGGGCCTCGACAAGCTGCTCAATGGTGGCCTACGTCGCGGTGAAATGATGGTCATCGGCGCTCGTCCGAAGAATGGCAAGACCGCGCTCGCGCTGGCTCTGGCCCGCAATATGGCGCGGGATTACAGCGTGTTGTTCCTGAGCCAAGAGATGCCGGTGTCGCAGTTGATGCATCGCCATACCGCAGCAGCCGGCTCGTTCGATCTCGGTCGCATCCTGCGTGCGGACCCGAGCGACAGCGACATGTGGCAGGCGGTGACGGATGCTGCGCAGAGCTTGGGTGAACTGCACTTGACACACGACGATCAGTCCAGCCTCACGCTGCTCGACATCCGTCGCAAGGCGTTGCAGGTCAAGCGGCGCCATGGCCTAGATGTGCTGTTCGTCGATTTTCTGCAGTTGATGGCCGGGGCCGGTGAAGAGAACCGTAACCGGGAACTCGACGTGATCGTGAACGGCATCAAGGCGCTGGCGCTCGATCTGCAAATCGGGGTCGTTGTGCTGTCGCAGATGTCGCGCAAGGCGGACGAGCACTATGGGCGTCCCACCATGAGCCATCTGCGTGACTCTGGTGCCATCGAGGCTGCGGCTGACCAGATCGCATTGCTTTTTACCGACTGGGCGCACCCGTCGAGCAAGCGCGAGCCCGCGTTTCAGGGCTTCTCCGAACTTGAGATCGTCGCTCACCGCAACGGCCCTCAAGGCTTGGTGCCTCTGCACTTCAACGGCGCGCGGCAGCAAATCACCGACTGGGATGGTGCCGTGCCGGCTCGCTCCGCAATGCCGAAGCCGGCTAGCCGAGGGATGCCGCTTTGACCCAGCACCACCACCCGCAACCACCCTTGATCAACCGGAGCCTGCGCATGACCAAAGACTTGATCGCTGCAAGCGATGAACTCGAAGGCGACCACTACAAAATTTTTGTAGTGACGAATCCGAACTGCACGACGAGCGAGACGGTGACCAACACGGCGCTCAACAAAGCGCAGCCCAGGCAGCCGCCTGAACTCACCACCATCAACTGAGAACACTCATGTCCACATTGAAATCGAAGACGCACCACGTCGTGCTCATCACGTACATCGACGCATCCGGCGAGCACGACGGCGGCGAGGGTCGCGTCCACAAGTCGCGCACTTGCGGCAATTGCGCCCACGATGGCCTGCGCGACGCCGACTGGGCCGCCGATGGCGGCGTCGAGAAGTTCGGCCGCTGCCTGAACCTTTGCTCGGCCGGCGATGCAACCGATGAGGTGAATCGTTGGTGCGATGAGCATCAGTCCGGACGGGAGTTCGAAGCTGGCCTGCATCGCCCGCACCGGCCGGTGTTCAGCGTCGTGATCAAAGGCGGTGCCGCAGCATGAACGCCGCCATCATGATGTCGTCCGTGCACCCTTCGCGCACTTGCCAATCCTGCTTCGCGCACGACCCTGCTGCGGGCTGCTTGGCCGGCCACGATACACCTACTGCCGCCTGCCTGGACCACCGCACGATGGATGAGGACCTTCGAAATGTGCACCAGCCGCACATCGCTCCCGGCGTGAAAAACGCCGAGCCAATCGCGGCCGCTGGCGGTATGTACGACCAACTTTCAGCCGTTGGCAAGGGCCGAGGCGTACCCGCAAACGACTCGGCCAGCGCCGACACGCCTCGCAGCGGCGTGCCACCGGGCGCCGCGCAACCCGAGGCTTTGAGCCGCGATCGCGCATTGACTCTTTCGACGATCGGTCCGCGGATCACTGCCGCCCGCGAACTGAACGGCATCTCGCAGACCGACGCGGCGAAGTTGCTCGGCTACAAGACGCCTGCTCAGTTGTCTCTGTGGGAAATGGGTCGCAGGGTGCCGCCGATCTACCAACTTGCACGCGCTTCATCTGCGCTGGGCGTCAGCATGGACTTTCTGTTTGGGCTGTCTGCCGATCCCGAGAGGGACGCACGCGCCGCACGTCGAAATGCATGCGTTCGCGCAACGCACGCACACCTGTCGCAGGTAGCGGAAAACATCGCTCAACTGATCGAGGGAAGCGACAACCTCGCCGGTCCGTCGGCGGCTCACTTCCGCGACATCGTCGGCGCTGCGCGCGATCTGACGGATGCAGTGACCAAGTTCCATCGCTTGAACGTCGCGGCGTTTCAGGAGATGCCCGGCGGGGCGACGCTGCTGGCCGCAACCGATCGCATGGAAGCGATCGAGTTGAGGTCGGCGCGTGTGCTGCAGCAGCACGACGAACATGCGCGCGAAATGGCCGCGCGTCTCGCGGCGATTCAGGCCATCGAG
>CAIQMJ010000143.1 GCA_903872875.1 uncultured Variovorax sp. | reverse complement strand
GGACATCATCCCGACGCGCTCGACGCGGCACGACTACGTGGTGGTGCTGGCCGGCGATCACATCTACAAGATGGACTATTCGATCATGGTCAAGGACCATGCGGAGCGCGGCATGGGCTGCACGGTCGGCTGCATCGAGGTGCCGCGCATGGAGGCCACGGCCTTCGGCGTGATGGCGATCGACGAAGAGCGCCGGATCGAGTCCTTCCACGAGAAGCCGGCCGATCCGCCGCCGATGCCCGGCAAGCCCGACGTGGCGCTGGCCAGCATGGGCATCTACGTGTTCGACTCGAAGTACCTCTACCAGCTGCTGGAGGAGGACGCCGTGAACCCCGACTCGTCGCACGATTTCGGCAAGGACATCATCCCGCGCGCCGTGGCGCAGGGGCGTGCTCTCGCGCACCCGTTCGGCCTCTCCTGCGTGACGCGCGGCTCGCGCGGGCCGGACGCACCCGTCTACTGGCGCGACGTGGGCACGATTGATGCATTCTGGGCAGCCAACCTCGATCTGGCTTCCATCACCCCGGAGCTCGACATCTATGACACCAACTGGCCCATCTGGACCTACCAGCGTCAGTTGCCGCCCGCCAAGTTCGTGCTCGACATCGACGGCAACCACGGCATGACGGTCAACACCATCGTCTCCGGCGGTTGCATCGTCTCCGGCTCCAAGGTCAAGGATTCGGTCCTGTTCTCGGGCGTGCGCATCCATTCGTTCTGCGACGTGAAGGAGGCGGTGCTGCTGCCCGACGTCGAGGTCGGACGCGGCGCAAGGCTCAGCAAGGTGGTGGTCGACCGGGCCTGCGTGATCCCGGCGGGCATGGTGGTCGGCGAAGACCCGGTGGCAGACGCGGCGCGCTTCGAGCGGACCGAGACCGGCGTGGTGCTGATCACGCGCGAAATGCTGCAGTCCCTGGCATGAGGAACGAGACGCGGCCTTCGACGTGGACGGGGCGTTGACGATGCGGGTCTTGCAGGTCAGCGCCGAACTGTTTCCCCTCCTCAAGACCGGTGGCCTGGCCGACGTGGCCGGTGCACTGCCGGCCGCCCTGGCGGCGATCGGGCAGGACGTCCGGGTGCTGCTGCCGGGCTTTCCGGCGATCTTCGCCGGCCTCGGCGACACGACGGAAGTCACGTCCTTCGAGGCGCCGTGGGGCGAGCGCGCAGTACTGCGCATCGGTCGGCTCGCGGCCGATGGCATCCCCGACGGCCTTCCGGTCTACGTGATCGACGCACCCGCGCTCTACGACCGGCCCGGCAATCCGTACGAGAACCGCCAGCGCCAGCCCTACGACGACAACCATCGCCGCTTCGCGCTGCTCGGCTGGGCCGCAGCCCGGCTCGCGCAGGGCCTGGACCCACTCTGGCAGCCCGAAGTGGTGCACGCGCACGACTGGCATGCCGGCCTCGCACCCGCGTACATGGCCGCTGCACCGCACACCGATGGCCCGCGCGTCGGCAGCGTCTATACCGTGCACAACCTCGCCTACCAGGGCCTGTTCCCCGAATGGCATTTCGGCGGGCTCGGGCTGCCGGCGCGCATGTTCCAGCTCGACGGGCTCGAATACCACGGACAGGTGTCCTTCATGAAGGCCGGCCTGTTCTTCGCCGATCGCATCACGACCGTGAGCCCCACTTACGCGCGCGAGATCCAGACGCCCGAGCAGGGCTGGGGCCTCGACGGCCTGCTGCGTGCCCGCGGCGGCGTGCTGGACGGCATCCTGAATGCCGTCGACGAAGCGGTCTGGAATCCGGCGACCGACGAACTGCTGCCGCAGACCTACGACGTGCGCAAGCCCGGTGGCAAGCCGGCGTGCAAAGCCGCGCTCCAGCAGGCACTCGGACTCGCGGTGAACCCCGACGCACCGCTCTTCGTGCTGGTGAGCCGCCTGGCCGAACAGAAGGGCCTGCCGCTGGTGCTCGGCGGTCTCGACGCGCTGCTTGCGCAAGGTGGTCAACTCGCGTTGCTCGGCAGCGGCGAGGCCTGGCTGGAGGACGCTTTCCGGCAACGCGCTGCCGCGTCGCCCGACGCGGTGAGCGTGACCATCGGCTACGACGAGACGCTCGCCCACCGGCTGTTCGCCGCAGGCGACATCACGCTGGTGCCCTCGCTGTTCGAACCCTGCGGCCTGACCCAGATGTACGGCCTGCGTTACGGCAGCCTGCCGCTGGTCCACCGCGTCGGCGGATTGGCCGACACGGTCGTCGACTGCGCCCTGGAGAACATGGCCGACGGCACCGCCAACGGCTTCGTGTTCGACACCTTCGACGTTCCGTTCTTCGACCGCGCAGTGCGCCGCGCCTTCGCGCTGTACCAGCGGCCGACCGACTGGCGCCGCGTCCGCGCAACCGGCATGCGGCGACCGGCCGGCTGGCAGCCCTCGGCCGAAGCCTACCTGCGCACCTACCAGGACGCGCGACGAGCCCGGGCCTGAAGCGCCCGATCCCATAACCACAACCGCCATCGAACCATGACGATCAAAGACTTTGCCTACGACCATCCCGATCGCGACGTTGCCGCCTTCAAGCGCGCGGTCGCCAACAAGCTGATCTATGCAGTCGGCAAGGATCCGGTGGCGGCCAGCCAGGACGACTGGCTGAACGCCACCGCGCTGGCCGTGCGCGATCAGTTGGTCGAGCGCTGGATGACCACCACCCGCGCCAACTACGCGCAGGACGTCAAGCGCGTCTACTACCTCTCGATGGAGTTCCTGATCGGGCGCACCTTCACCAACGCGCTGCTGGCGGTCGAGCTCTACGGCACCGTGCGGCAGGCGCTGGCGGACTTCGGCGTCGACATGTCGGCGCTGGCCGAGCGCGAGCCCGACGCCGCGCTGGGCAACGGCGGCCTTGGCCGGCTCGCCGCCTGCTTCCTCGATTCGATGGCCACGCTCGGCGTGCCGGGCATGGGTTACGGCATCCGCTACGAATACGGCATGTTCCGCCAGAACATCGTCAACGGCCAGCAGGTCGAGACGCCTGACTACTGGCTCACGCGCGGCAACCCGTGGGAGTTCCAGCGGCCCGAGGTCAACTACCGCGTCCGCTTCGGCGGCCACGTGCAGCGCCGCGAAGGCCCGAACGTCCCGTACGGCGCGGCCGACTGGGTCGACACGCACGACGTGCTGGCCGTGGCCTACGACACCATCATCCCGGGCTACGGCACGCAGGCGACCAACACGCTGCGGCTGTGGTCGGCGCGCGCCACCGAGGAGATCGACCTGTCGGCCTTCAACCGCGGCAACTACATGCAGGCGGTGGAGAGCAAGAATCACTCGGAAAACGTGTCGCGCGTGCTCTATCCGGACGATTCGACGCCGTCGGGCCGCGAGTTGCGGCTGCACCAGGAATACTTCTTCTGCAGCGCCAGCGTTCAGGACCTGCTGCGCCGCTACCTGCGCACCCACAAGACCTTCGACCAGCTTTCCGAAAAGGTCAGCATCCACCTGAACGACACGCACCCGGTGCTGGCCGTGCCGGAACTGATGCGCCTGCTGCTCGACGAGTACGGGCTCGACTGGGACACCGCCTGGGCGCAGACGCAGAAGGTGTTCAGCTACACCAACCACACGCTGATGCACGAGGCGCTGGAGACCTGGCCGGTCGAGATGCTGGGCCGCATCCTGCCGCGCCACCTGCAGATCATCTACGACATGAACGCGAAGTTCCTCGCGGCCGTGACGGCGAAGGCCGGCAACGACGTCGAGCTGCTGCGCCGGCTGTCGCTGGTCGACGAGTCGGGCGAGCGGCGCGTGCGCATGGCCTATGTCGCCGTGCTCGCGAGCCACTCCATCAACGGTGTTTCGGGCCTGCACTCGGAACTGATGAAGCAGTCGATCTTCGTCGACTTCAACCGCATCTTCCCGGAACGCTTCAACAACAAGACCAACGGCGTCACGCCGCGCCGCTGGCTTGCGCAGGCCAATCCGCCGCTGGCCGCGCTGCTCGACCAGCGCATCGGCCGCGGCTGGCGGCGCGACCTGACCCAGCTCGAAGCGCTGCGCCCGATGGCACTGCAGGCCCCGTTCGTGCGCGCCTTCCGCCATGCCAAGCGCGAGAACAAGCTGCGGCTGGCCAATTGGATCGAACAGCACATGGGCATCGTCGTCGACACCGACGCGATGTTCGACGTGCAGGTCAAGCGCATCCACGAATACAAGCGCCAGTTGCTCAACGTGCTGCACGTGATCACGCGCTACCAGCGCATCATTGCCGCGCACGAGGCCGGCCAGCCGATCGACATCGTGCCGCGCGTGGTGGTGTTCGCCGGCAAGGCGGCGTCGGCGTACCACATGGCCAAGCTGGTGATCCGCCTGATCAACGACGTGGGTAGCGTGATCAACGCAGATCCACGCGCCAACAAGCTGCTGAAAGTCGTGTTCCTGCCGAACTACAGCGTGAGCCTGGCCGAGATCATCATGCCGGCGGCCGACCTGTCGGAGCAGATCTCGACGGCCGGCACCGAGGCCTCGGGCACCGGCAACATGAAGTTCGCGCTCAGCGGCGCACTGACCATCGGCACGCTGGACGGCGCCAACGTCGAGATGCTGGAGAACGTCGGCGCGGACAACATCTTCATCTTCGGCAACACGACGCCGCAGGTCGCCGACATCCGCGCGCACGGCTACCAGCCACGCAGCTATTACGACTCGATCCCGGAACTGCAGAAGGTGCTGGACGCCATCCGCGACGGCGCGTTCTCGCCCGGGGAGCCGGCGCGCTACCAGAGCATCTACGACACGCTGGTGAGCTGGGGCGACCACTACCTGCTGCTGGCCGACTACGAAAGCTATGTCGCGAAGCAGGCCGAGGTCGACGCGCTCTACCGCGACAGCGACGAATGGACGCGCAAGGCGATCCTGAACGTCGCGGGCATGGGCGCGTTCTCGTCCGACCGCACGATCGCGGAGTACGCGCACGACATCTGGAAGACCAGGCCGGTGGTCTTGAGCTAACCCCCCAGGCTTGCTCGCTTCGCGTAGTCGCCAATCCCCTTTCAGCGGGCGGGTGTTACAGGAGCGGGTGTCGGCGCTTCGGTCACGAAGCCGATGCGCGTCAGACCCGCCTTGTTGGCGATACCCATGAGTTCGACGATCCGGCCGTAGGGCACGGTTTCGTCGGCACGCAGCTGCACTTCGGTGTCGCGGCTGGCCTCGGCCGCGGCCGTCAGCCGGGTCGCGAGTTCATCGGCTGTGACGGCTTGACCGTTCAGGAAGATCTGCCCCGAACGATCGACGGCCAGGCTCACCGACCTGGGCGCATCGACCGGCAGGCCGGCGTCGGTCTTCGGCAGATCGAGCCGGATCGAACTGGCCATCAGCGGCGCCGTGATGATGAAGATCACCAGCAGCACCAGCATCACGTCGACCAGTGGCGTGACGTTGATGTCGGACAGCGGCCGGGCGCCCGAGCCCCTGGTTGCTGCGCCATGGCCTGAGCCACCGGAGCCGAGCGAATGGCGGCCGAAGGCCATGGTTCAGGCGACGACCGGCATGACCCGGGCTGGCGGCAATGGGACGGCGGCCGGTGGCTCGCCGAACATCGCGAGCAGGTCGTGCGCAAAGCCTTCCAGCTCGGCCTCGATGCGGCCGATCACGCGGCCGAAGACGTTGTATGCAAGCACGGCCGGGATTGCGACGGCCAGGCCGAGTGCCGTCATCACCAGCGCCTCGCCAACCGGCCCCGCCACCTTGTCGATGGTGAAGCCGCCGGTCTGGCCGGCAATGCCCGAAAGCGCGTGGTAGATGCCCCAGACGGTTCCGAGCAAGCCGACGAAGGGCGCCGTCGCGCCGACGGTCGCCAGCAGGATCTGCCCGCTTTGCAGGCGCTGCAATGCGCCATGCAGTGCATTGCGCAGCACGCGCGTGAGCCGCTGGCTGCGATCGCCGGCCTGGCCGAGCGTGCCGGCGGCATCCGTCGACTCGCGCACCAGCGCAGCCAGTGCGCCGACTGCGGGCGACACGAGCGCCGCGCCGTCGAACCCTTGCAGGCGCTGCTCGGCCTCGGCCAACGACGGGGACTGCCAGAACGCAGCAATGCTGCGCAGCACGCGGCGCGTTCCACCACGCAGCAGCCACGCCTTCCAGAGGATCACGACCCAGCTCGCCACCGACATCGCGAACAGCAGAAACGCCACCGTGCGGCTCACCGCATCGCCCTGCGAGAGCAGCGAGAGCACGCTCATGGAAGGAAAGAGGCGAGAAGCGCGGCGCGCATGCAGGTCGGCCCGTTACCGGAGGCCCAGGACGTCGAACATGTCGAACAGCCCGGACTTCTGCGTCGACAGGAAGCGCGCCGCGCGCAGGCTGCCCTGCGCATAGGTCGCGCGACTGGACGACTTGTGCGTGATCTCGATGCGCTCGCCGGTGCCGGCGAACAGGACGGTGTGGTCGCCAACGATATCGCCGCCGCGGATGGTCGCGAAACCGATCGACGACGGGTCGCGCTCGCCGGTGACACCTTCGCGCGCATAGACGGCGCAATCCTTGAGATCGCGGCCGAGCGCGTCGGCAATGACCTCGCCCATCTTGAGCGCGGTGCCCGACGGCGCGTCGACCTTGTGGCGATGGTGCGCCTCGATCACCTCGATGTCATAGCCGGTCGACAGCGCCTTGGCCGCCATTTCCAGCAGTTTGAACGTCACGTTGACGCCGACGCTCATGTTGGGCGCCATGACGATCGCGATGTCTTTGGCGATCTCAGCGATTTCGGCCTTCTGCGCATCGCTGAAGCCGGTGGTGCCTATCACGGCCTGCACGCCGAGTTCGCGGCACACGGCGAGGTGAGCCAGCGTGCCCTCGGGGCGGGTGAAGTCGATCAGCACCTGGGCGTTCTTCAACCCGGCCTGCAGGTCGGACGTGATGGCCACGCCGCTGCTCGTGCCGAGGAAGGCCGACGCATCGATGCCTACGTCCGGCCCGCCTGCGACGGCCAGTGCGCCAGCGAGTTCGAGGTCGTCGGCGTTGCGCACGGCCTCGATGAGCATGCGGCCCATGCGGCCCGAAGCACCGGCGATCGCGATGCGCCGCGGCGCGGTGTGGGAGAGGGACGGAGATGCGGCGGTCACGCGGATTCAGCCTTCGGAAAACATCGATCGGACGGCATGCGGGCGCAATGCCGGCGAACCGGACGCGGGCGCAGGGCTCAGCGCTTCGATTCGAGAGGGGGGTAGCTGGCGGGCAGCGGCGGCAAGGCCGTCGGTGCAGCGGCGGTCGCAGGAGGTTTGGCCGGCGCCAGCTTCTTGAGTTCTTCTTCGGTCGCTTCGAGCTGAGGAATTTTCCCGGTTCGCTTGCGCCCATCGAGCGTTGCCACGAATTCCTGCTCGCTCGGCATCGTGTCGCCTTCGAAGCGCGCCAGCAGTTCACCGTTGAAGAACAGCGTCAGGCGGCGCTGCTGCGCTTCGACGCCCTGGCGACGAATGGTGAAGACGTAATCCCAGCGGTCGCTGTGGAACACGTCGGTCAGGAGCGACGTGCCGAGAATCTCTCGCACCTGCTGCCGGGACATGCCGACCTTGAGCATGTCGACCTGCTCTTTCGAGACGAAGTTGCCCTGGACGATCTCGACCTTGTAGGGTGTGACGGCAACCAGCGCACTGCGGGTGCTTTCAGTCACGCTGCTGCAGGCACCCAGCGCTGCAGTGGCCGCGGCAGCAGCTGCGAGCAACCACAGGCGGCTTCGGAAAATGGCGAGCATGGGCAAAAGGGGTAGCGATATGATCGACCCATTGTAGCGGCTGGCCCCTCGGTGGGGCTTTCCCGCAGGGCCGGCGAGGAATCACCATGGGCAATATCGACGAACTCAAAAGCACCGGCCTGAAGGCCACGTTGCCGCGCCTGAAGATTCTCGAGATCTTCCAGACCGGCACCCAACGGCACATGACGGCCGAAGACGTGTTTCGCGTGCTTCTCAACGACCATTCGGACATCGGACTGGCGACGGTCTACCGCGTGCTGACGCAATTCGAGCAGGCCGGCATCCTGGAACGCAGCCATTTCGAAAGCGGCAAGGCGGTCTACGAACTGAACGAAGGCACGCACCACGATCACCTGGTCTGCACTTCATGCGGCCGCGTCGAGGAGTTCTACGACGCCGAAATCGAGCGTCGCCAGCAACTGATCGCCAAGGACAAGGGCTGGATCCTCCAGGACCACGCGATGTCGCTGTACGGGCTCTGCAGCAACTGCACGGACAAGCGCTGAGACCGCGGGGCGTGCCGCCGGCCGCGCCGGCTACCGTGTTTTCAGAGGTCTTTGCTGGCCTCTTCCATCGCCTTGTGATGGCGGGCCACGAAATCCGCATAAGTATCGATGCCGCGTAGCTGCAGGATCGAGTTGCGCACGGCCGCCTCCACCAGCACCGCAATGTTCCGGCCCGCGACCACCTGGATGATGACCTTGCGCACCGGGATTCCGAGCACGTCCTGCGTGAGCGGTGCTGCGGGCATGCGTTCGTAGTCGCGTTCGAAGCTATCGCGCCGCACCAGGTGCACGATCAGTTTCAAGCGCATCTTCCGCCGCACTGCGGTCTCGCCGAAGATCGCGCGGATGTCCAGCAGGCCGATGCCGCGCACTTCCAGCAGGTTCTGCAGCAACTCGGGGCAACGGCCCTCGATGGTGTTCTGGTTGATCCGATAGAGGTCGACCGCATCGTCGGCCACCAGGCCGTTGCCGCGCGATATCAATTCCAGTCCGAGCTCACTCTTTCCAAGGCCTGACTCGCCGGTGATCATCACGCCCAGTCCCAGGATATCCATGAACACGCCATGCATCGAGGTGCGCTCGGCGAAGTGCTTGGACAGGTAGGCGCGCAGCAGGTCGATCACGAAGGCCGACGACTCGCGCGTTGCGAACAGCGGCAACTGGGCACGCTCGCAGATCGACAGCAGTTCATCCGGCGGCGCCTGACCGTCGGCCAGCACCAGCATCGGCGGCTCCAGGGTCACGATGCGTGCGATTCGCCGGGCGCAGTCCTCGGGGGTGCCGCGCGCGAGGTATGCGACCTCGCGCGCGCCCAGGATCTGCACGCGGTAGGGGTGGATGTAGTTGAGATAACCGACCAGGTCCGCGGCCGACTGGGCGCGGCTGATGACTTCCGGATCGAACTGCCGCTCCGAGGCACCCAGGCCAGCGAGCCATTCCCAGCGCAGCGCGCCACGAAAATCCTCGAACATCGCATCGGCGCTGATGACCGTCGGCTTCATGAACTACCTTTGAAAAAACGCATGGCGCTGGTCATTCCAGCTCGCGAACCGTCGGCATGCGGACCCACAGAAGGTCCGTGCTGGCGGGCGGCAAAGGAAAGTTCCGGCACGACGTCGGCAACGGCAACTGGATGGATGCGCATCGCACGCGACATCGCCGCGTGCAACGGCTAGACCACCTGGGCCGACTGCCAGTTGGCGATCAGGCCGTGAAGCGCCGCGGCGTCGGTGCTCGACTTGATCTGCTCGCGCAAAGGCCCGTCACTGAGCAGTTCGGCGATTTCCGAGAGGATTTCGAGGTGTTTCTGCGTCGCCGCTTCAGGCACCAGCAGAAAGATCAACAGCACGACCGGCTGCTCGTCGGGCGCATCGAACCCGATGGGATGGACCAACTGGAACACCGCAGCCATCGGCGACTTCAGGCCCTTGATGCGGCCGTGCGGAATGCCGACACCGTGACCGAGGCCGGTCGAGCCGAGCCGTTCGCGCGCGAACAGGCTGTCGGTGATGAGCGCACGGCTGAGGCCGTGGAGGTTTTCGAACAGCAGGCCGGCTTCCTCGAAAGCACGCTTCTTGCTGGTGACATCGACGCTCACGAGCACTTGAGCGGGCGGCAGGATGGACGCGAGGCGATTCATGGTGGGTGCAGAGCGGGGGCGATTATGCACCTGCCCCGAAAAAAGCAAAGGGCCACCC
Organism: uncultured Variovorax sp.; assembly: GCA_903872875.1. Lineage (GTDB taxonomy): Bacteria > Pseudomonadota > Gammaproteobacteria > Burkholderiales > Burkholderiaceae_C > Variovorax. Next base: position 351 of record CAIQMJ010000143.1, on the reverse strand, counting down.
GAAGGCAGCCCACAAGAGTATTTGCCCGAAGGGCAATGCGCAACCGGCCTACATCAGGCGTTTGGGCGCTGCATGGTGGTGGTCCTGAAGGCGGTCCTTGTGACGCACGACCTGGCGATCGAGCTTGTCGACCAGCTCATCCACCGCGGCATACAGATCAGCATGGCTCGACTCCGCGAACATGTCGTTTCCCTTGACGTGGATGTTGCATTCGGCACGTTGCCGACGCTCCTTCTCCTTCTGGTTCTCCACCGTGAGGATCACCTTCACGTCGACCACCTGGTCGAAGTGCCGGGATATCCGGTCGAGCTTGCTCGTGACGTACTTGCGCAAGGCCGGAGAAACGTCGAG
>CAIQMJ010000142.1 GCA_903872875.1 uncultured Variovorax sp. | reverse complement strand
GCTTTCGCGCGAAGCCAGCACGATGAACGGGAAATCAGACCAGCTCGGCTGCGCCATCAACCAGGCGCGCAGCGGTGCCTCCGGCAACTGGAGCAGCGACTCTTCGGTGAGGATGGCCGCGGCCGCACCCTCGCCGAGTTCGCTCAGCACCTGCTCGGACGATTCGCAGACCACGGTACGCAGGTCCATGTCCTGCAGCACACGCTGGACCACCGCAGCGTCGCGCCCGCGCGGCGCGTGGATCAGGACCCGGCGCTCCACCATCAGGCCTCGTCGCCGAGCAGCGCGATGCCACCCGCATAGCGCGGAACGCCGCTGAGCACGCCTTCGAAGTCGGTCAGTGCCGGTCCCACTTCCACGCCGTCCGGGCCCAGCCGGAATTCGCGGATGCTCAATTCGTGCTGGCTGGTGCGGCTCTTCACGACCGACACCGCCTTGCGAAGTTGACCGCGCGCCTCGAAGAAGCGGAACAGCACGATCGCATCGGACAGATAGCTCAGGTCGAGATCGCTGCGCACGTCGCCGATGATCCCGTGCTGGCCCAGCACCAGCAAGGTGACGACGCCCTGCTGGTTCAGGAAGTTGAGCAGTTCGTGCATCTGCAGCAGCAGGAACTTGGCACCGGGCATCGCCTGCAGATAGGCGTTCAGGCTGTCGATCACGATCACGCCCGCACCGCGTTGCTGCACGGCACGGCGCACCATGTTCGAGAACTGACCGGGGGATACCTCTGCCGGATCGAGCGGCAGCACTTCGAGCTGACCGCGGTCGATGAAAGGCTGCAGCGGCAGGCCGAGCGCCGAGCAGCGGTGCAGCAGGGTGCCAAGCCCTTCATCGAACAGGTAGTAAGACGCCTTCTCGCCACGGTTGAGCGACGCCATCACGGCGGACATCGCGGTGGTCGTCTTGCCGACGCCCGACGGGCCGATGAACAGCGTGTTGCTGCCCCGCGCCAGGCCGCCGCCCAGCAACGTGTCGAGTTGCGGTGTCCCGGTGGACGTTGATGTCGACTCGAATTCGGTGCGGTGCTCTGCCGCGATCAGCCGCGGAAAAACCTGCAGGCCGCCGGTGTCGAGGTTCACGTCGTGCTCGCCGCCCCGGTAACGCACGCCGCGCATCTTGACGATCCGCAGGTGGCGCCGCACCGGACCGTAGTCGCCGGTCGCCTGGTCCAGGCCGAGCACGCCGTGGGCGATGCTGTGCAGCTGCAGGTCGCCGCCGGCCGAACTCATGTCGTCGAGCATCAGCACCGTGCAGTCGCGCGACGCGAAGAAGTGCTTGAGCGCCAGGATCTGGCGCCGGTAGCGCAGCGGATCCTGCGCGAGCAGCCGCATCTCGGACAGGCTGTCGAACACCAGCCGGCTCGGCGACAGGCGCTCCACCGCGGTCATCACACCCCGCGTGGTCTCGCCGAGTTCGACCTCCGCGGGATACAGGATGGACTGCTCGGACGACGGGCTCAGGCCTTCTTCGTTGACCAGCTCGAACAGCTCGATGCCATCGAGCGACCAGCCATGCGAACCGGCAACGATGCCGAGTTCGGTCGCGGTTTCGGACAGCGTGACGTACAGGCCACGCTCGCCGCGCGCCCAATCGCCGGGGGGCATATTGAACAGCACCTGGCGCAGCCCATTTGCCGTCAGCCGCGCCTTCAGCCCGGCGGCCGGATGGGTGTACGGGAACAGGAACTCGACCGCCGTGAAACCGGCCCGGGCGGCTGCCTCGAACCGGTCGAGGAAGCCGACCTCGTTGAACAGCATCGACAGGTTGGCGGCCAGGCGCGGCTTGGTTTCCTCTCCCCGGGACCGCGCGGACCCTAGCCGCCGGCCGGCGGCTTGGCCAGATTGCGGCCCCG
>CAIQMJ010000141.1 GCA_903872875.1 uncultured Variovorax sp. | reverse complement strand
GTCCAGTTCATCGCATTCGAATCACTGCTGGCATGAAGATCTCGGTCCGTTATTTCGCTTCGGTGCGCGAAGTGCTCGGCGGCGGCGGCGTCGTCGAGACCCAGGCTGCGACGCTGGCCGAACTGCGCGACGAACTGATCGCGCGCGACGAGGCGCACGCGATGGCGCTGGCGCGCGGCAAGGCCGTGCGAATGGCGCTCGACCAGGTGATGAGCGCCGAGAGCGCGCCGCTGCGCGAGGGCAGCGAAGTCGCGTTCTTCCCGCCCGTCACCGGCGGCTGAGCACGTCCCGCGGCGCTGCGAGCGTGTCTTGTACCGCCCGCAGCCGCTCTGTCAGCGCGGCGCTGGCCGCCGTCATCGGCGCACGCAGTTCTGCCGACATGGTGCCGTCCAGTGCAAGCAATGCCTTCACCGGCGCCGGATTCGGCTCGGCGAAGAGCAGTCCGATCAATGGTGCGAGCGATTGCCATTCGGCGCGTGCCTCGGCCATCCGACCATCCGCCAGGAGCCCGATCAAACGAACGAAACGCGCCGGCTGAAGATGCGCGCTGGCGGCGATCGCGCCGCTGCCGCCTTCGGCCAGCAGGCTGAACATCTGCGCGTCCTCGCCGGCCAGCACCTGCAGACGGCCATCGGCGATCAGGGCACGCGTCTTGGTTGCGTCGCCGCCGCAGTCCTTGACGGCGCGGATGTTCGGATGGGATGCGAGCGTCAGCAGCGTATCGAGCGCGAGCGTGCTGCCGGTTCGGTAGGGAATGTCGTAGAGCAGCACCGGTGCTGGGCTGATGTCGGCGATCGTCCGAAACCAGTCGGTCAGTCCGGCTTGCGACGGGCGGATGTAGCTGGGCGCAGGGACCAGCAACCCGGCGGGCCGCAGCGCGGCCAACCGGCGCACCCAGGCGAGTGTCTGGCCGAGGTGGCTGCCGCCGATGCCCATGATCCGTGGCAGCGCGGGCGCCGCGTCGGCCACGGTGGCGAACACCGCCAGTTGCTCGTCGTCGTCGAGCGCGGCCGCCTCGCCGGTCGAACCGCAGACGACGAAACCCGCGATGCCGCTGCGCGCCAACTGGCGGACGAGTGTTGCGAGCGCCGGATGGTCGACCGCGCCGTCGCGGAACGGCGTGACGAGCGGTACCCACAGGCCGGAGAAGTCGGCGCAGGCGGGTTCGGAAGCGTCGATGAGCGACGAGGGAATTCGATGGGATTGCACGCAGGTTTCCTTCAGGAAAGCGACCGATGGATGAACCATCGCCTGATGCGCGCACACGACCCGCGGGTCCTCTGGAGAGGCTGGCAGTTCCGTCGCTCATCCGACGACGGAACCGAAGCTCCGGTCAGACGAGCTTGGGTTTTTTCGCTTTGCCGCCCGCGTGCGCGCAAGCCATCGCACGAAGCGATGGAGCGGCGGAGGGGGTACGGCAAGGCATCGCAGAAGTCTAGCCTGATGCCACAATTCGGACATGAGCAGCGCGCGCGTTTCCATCCAGACCGGTGATTTCGACCTGCAGCAGGAGGTCATGGCGTTGCATGCGGGCGACAGGCGCGTGGGTGCGGTCTGCAGCTTCATCGGCACCGTGCGCGATCGCAGCCATGGCCGCGAGGTCAGTGCGATGGAACTCGAGCACTACCCCGGCATGACCGAGAAGGCGATCGAGGCCATGATCGACGAGGCGCAACGCCGCTTCGACATCTTCGGCGCACGCGTGGTGCACCGCATCGGCATGCTGGAGCCGACCGACCGCATCATGATGGTCGCTGTGACCTCG
>CAIQMJ010000140.1 GCA_903872875.1 uncultured Variovorax sp. | reverse complement strand
GCATCGAGATGCGCGAGGCCGGCCACCTGCGGGCCATCGACCTGAGCGCGTCGCTGGGCGGCGCCTGGGCGATCACGCTGCGGCGGGAGGAACTGGTGTCCCAGGCGCTGACGGCGCTGCACCTGTTTGCGCGCGACGAGCAGTACCTGGTGCGCGACGGCAAGATCCAGGTGATCGACGAGTTCACCGGACGCGTCATGGCCGACCGGTCCTGGGGGCAGGGGCTGCATCAGCTGATCGAGGTCAAGGAGGGCTGCGAGGTGACGGCGCGGCGCGAGCCGCTGGCCCGCATCAGCTACCAGCGCTTCTTTCGACGCTACCGCTTGCTGTCCGGCATGAGCGGCACCGCGTCCGAAGTGGCGGCCGAGCTGGGCAGCATCTATGGCCTGGCCGTGGTCAAGGTGCCGACGAACCGCCCCAGCCGGCGCCGCACGCTGGCCGATCGCGTGTTCCAGACCGATGCGCAGAAGTGGGATGCGGTGATGGATCGCGTGCTGCAGCACCATGCGCGCGGCGCTCCCGTTCTCGTCGGCACGCGCTCGGTGGTGTCGTCCGAGACGCTCGGCGCGCTGCTGGCGGCACGCGGCATCGATCACCAGGTACTCAACGCCAAACAGGACAGCGCCGAGGCCGAGGTGGTTGCCGACGCGGGGCAGCGCGGCCGCATCACCATCGCCACCAACATGGCCGGACGTGGCACCGACATCAGGATATCGCCCGAAACCATCGCGTTGGGCGGGCTGCATGTGATCCTGACCGAGCGCCACGAAGCCGGCCGCATCGACCGCCAGATCGCAGGGCGTTGCGCGCGCCAGGGCGATCCGGGCCATGTCGAGGCGATCCTTTCGCTGCAGGACGCGCTGGTCGCGCCCCATGCCCATGGCGTGTCGGCCATCGTCGTGCGCCGGCTCGCGACTGCCTTCGCCACGCGCAGGGACGCCATCTATGCGCGCTGGATGCGCCGGCTGCAGCGGCGCACCGAACGCACGCAATCGCGCGCCCGCAAGGGCCTGCTCAAATCCGACCGGCAGATGGGAGACATCCTGTCGTTCTCCGGCCGCGCGGAATGACCGCGCCAAGATTCAAGGAAGACACCATGCATCACCTCCGTCGCCGCCACCTCGCGGCCCTGCTGACCGTGGCCGGGCTCGCCGGCGTCTGCCCGGTCGCGCTGGCCGCCGACAAGCTGCCGCCCGTCATGGCCGTGCCGGCCCCGGTGCCCAACCTGGCGCCTGGCGCCAGGCAGCCCTCTGCCGGCGGCAACCCGGCCGCCGCGCCGGCGGCAGCCGTGCCGTCGAGCGGCAATCGCAGCAAGAAGATCGGCGACGACATGGAATGCCTGCTGGAGCCGTCGCTGGTCGCCAACGTGGGCAGCCCGGTCGAGGGCACGCTGAGCCAGGTCCTGGTCGACCGCGGCGCCAATGTGCGCAAGGGCCAGGTCGTCGCGCGCCTGAATTCTTCCGTGGAGAGCGCCACCGTCACGCTGCGCGCTGCGCAGGAAGCCTTCGGACAGCGCAAGGTGCAGCGCAACGAGGACCTCTACAGGAAGGAACTGATCTCCGCCAGCGAGAAGGACGAGCTGGAAACCCAGACCCGGCTCGCCACGCTGGAGCGCAAGCAGCAGGAAGAGGTGCTCGCCCTGCGCACCATCACCAGCCCGCTCAACGGCGTGGTCGTCGAGCGCTTCCTGTCGCCGGGCGACCATATCTCGCAGGAGAAGATCCTCAAGCTCGCCCAGATCGATCCGCTGCACGTCGAGGTGATCGTGCCGGTCGATCTGTTCGGCGCCATCGGCACCGGCATGAAGGGCACGGTGCAGATCGGCGCCATGCCGGGCGGCAGCTACACCGCCACCGTGAAGGTGGTGGACCGCGTGATCGACGCCGCCAGCGGCACCTTCGGCGTGCGGCTCGAGCTGCCGAACCCCGGCAACCGGATTCCGGCCGGCATGCGCTGCAACGTGCGCTTCGTCAGATAGGCAGCGCCGTCGTGACGCACGCCCCGTCTCGCAACGCGGACCGTCCGGTGTGTCGGGTGGTCGCCGTGGCTGCGCCGATCGGCGGCGGCAAGTCGGCACTGGCCGACGGCCTCGCGGCGGCGCTCGGCGGGGCCCCGCCGCTGCGCTTCGACGACTATGAACACGCCACCCGGCAGTCGGTGGATGCGCTCGGCGCATGGCTGGCCGCGGGGGCCGATTTCGACCGGCTGCAGGCGCCGGGCCTGGCGAATGCGCTGCACGCCCTGCGTGCCGTCGGCGACGATGCACCGGTGCCGACACCCATCGTGTTCGAGATGCCGCTGGGCCGCGCCTGGACCGCCACCGCCGCGGACATCGACCTGCTGGTCTGGGTCGACGTGCCGCTGGACATCGCCCTCGCGCGGCGCCTGCGCGACATCTGCGCCGGGCTGCTGCGGCGCGACGCGGCCGACATGCGCAACGGCGTGGCCTGGCTGCACGATTACCTGTCGCACTACGGCGGTGTCCTGCACGGCGTGCTGCAGGCGCAGCAGCAGACGGTGCGGCCGCAAGCCGACCTCGTGCTGGACGGGCGGCACGATGTCGGCACGCTGGTCGGCCAGGTCAGGGCCTTCATGGCGCGGCACCATGGCTGAGGTGCGGATGGACGCCGTGAATGCGCGCGCCTATCTGTGCGTGGACGCCTTCATGGTCGACATGGCGGGCGCCACGGCGCTGTCGACCGCCTTCGAGACCGGTGTGATCGACCATCTCGCGCAGCGCCCGTCCGGCAGCATGGACGCGCTGCGAAATGCACTGAAGCTCGATGCACGCGGCCTGCAGTTCCTGCTCGGCTTGCTGCGCGCCAACGGGGTGATCGACACGGGGACCGAAGCACCGGTCCTCACGCCGGCATTCCGTGCGGCGCTGGCCTTCAGGGACATCCTCGAAGCGAAGCTGTATTTCGCCAAGCTGGTCGCGCCCGATTTCGTTCAGTTGCTGACGGCACTGCTCATGGAACCTGCACGCTTCGCCGAGCACGCCCGCATATTCAAGCTCTTCGCCTACCAGCACGCGCTGGAGTCCACACCCGACAACCTCGCGCGGACGGCGCGCTGGATGCGGCTGACCACCGCACTGACGGCCTACGAGGCCGGTGCCTGCATCGCCGCGCATGACTTCTCGCGCTACCGCCGGATGCTGGACGTCGGTGGCAACAGCGGCGAATTCGCGCTGCGGCTGTGCCGCGCGAACCCGGCGCTCGAGGCGACGGTGTACGACCTGCCGGTGGTCTGCGAGATCGGCGCCGCGCACGTGGCCGGCGTGGCCGAAGGCACGCGCATCCGCTTCGTCAGCCGCGACCGTGCGCAGCCCGCACTGCCTGCAGGCCACGACCTGGTCACCTTCAAGTCGATGCTGCACGACTGGCCCGACACCGAGATGGCGGACTTCCTGCGCCGTGCGCGCGATGCGCTCGCGCCGGGCGGCACGGTGCTGATCTTCGAGCGCGGGCAACTTCCGGTGGACACGAATGCGCTGCCGCTGCCTTACGGTCAGCTCCCGCTGATGCTGTTCTTCCGCTCGTACCGCACGCCGCAGGCTTACTGCGCGCAGTTGTCGGCGCTCGGCTTCCAGTCGATCGCCGCGACCGAGGTGCGGCTGGACATGCCCTTCATTCTCATCACCGCGACCCGTCCATGACCGCATTG
>CAIQMJ010000139.1 GCA_903872875.1 uncultured Variovorax sp. | reverse complement strand
CGCCGAGCCTGGTCACGCCATCGGGTGTCGCTGGATTGCACTTTGCAGACGAGGCAGACACGGTCAACGCGCAAATTGCGCCGCTCAAGGCCGCGGGTGCCAACGCGATTGTCGTGCTGATTCACGAAGGCGGCATGACCAGTGGCGGCTACAACGACAAGCACTGTCCGGGGTTGCGGGGCGACATCCTGCCGATCTTGGCGCGGCTTTCGTCCGATGTGGATGTGGTGGTTTCAGGGCACACGCATCAGTCGTACATCTGTGAATTGACTGCCGGCAACCCCGCGCGCAGCCTGTTGCTCACCAGCGCTGGTCAGTACGGCACCTTGCTGACGCAGATTCGGCTGTCGATCGATACCCACAGCGGCCGTGTCGTTCGCAAGAGCGCTGACAACCTCATCGTGCAGGGCGAGGCGTTCGACCGTGCCGGCAAGACGGTTGCATTGCGCGAAGACCTCCCGATTTTCCCCAAGGATCCGACTGTCGCCGCACTGATCGAACGCTACGCGGCGGCCGCCGCGCCCCTGGCCCGGCGCGTCGTCGGGCGAATCGCCGCGCCATTGACTCGGCAGCCTTCTGCATCACGCGAGAGCACGCTGGGAAACCTGATTGCGGACGCGCAATTGGCAGCGACAAGGTCACCAGACCGCGGTGGTGCGCAGATCGCCTTCATGAACCCGGGCGGCGTGCGCGCAGATCTGGTCCCGGCTGCCGACGGCAGCGTCACCTATGGCCAGCTTTTCAGCACCCAGCCCTTTGGCAACAGCCTGGTCGTGAAGACGATGACCGGTGCGCAGTTGCGGCGATTGTTGGAGCAACAGTTCGGGAGTGGGACCAATACGGTGGCGACGCCGCGCGTATTGTTTCCTTCGGCTGGATTCAGCTATTCGTGCGACCTGGCGAGGCCGGCTGGCGAGCGTGTCTCGGATCTCACACTGAGAGGTGTGCCTGTCGAAGATGGCGCGCGCTATCGTGTGGCGATGAATAGCTTTCTCGCCGCGGGTGGCGACAATTTTTCAGTGCTTCTTGAGGGCACCGATGCGACGGGTGGAGGACAGGATGTCGATGCGCTGGAGGCCTATGTACGGCAGGGCTTGCTGGGTCTTCCGTCCGTCGACCGTATCAGGTTGAGATAGACGCTCAGAAGCTTCTGGGTTCCTGGCTTGGACTGAAGAGCGTGCCGACAGGTCTCAGTTGCCACGCCGAGAATCGGTTTGGATGACGACGCGGCGATTGGGCGCCGCGCATGCGACGTCTTCGCGGCAATCCATGACCAACGGCTCCGTATTGCCCGCGCTGCGGACGCTGATGCGCTCAGCGGGAACGCCGTTGGAGATCAGGAAGCCACGCACCGCGTCTGCGCGGAGCATCCCCAATTTGTAGGCGCTCGCCGTATTGCCGATCTGATCGGCGTGACCGATGGAGACCAGCCTGCCGGATGCAGTGCCCTGCGCACCGAACTGTCGAGCGAGTTCGATCAGCGCGGACCGATCCTCTGTTCTCACACTCTGGATATTCGATTTTGCAAACTCGAATCGCACTTCGCGCTGCAGGGCTTCGATACGTGGATTCGATGGTGCCTGCACTGCGCCGATGTTCGGTGGAGGAGGACTTGGCAACGGCTGTTGAACAGCACCCCGGCACGGCGTCACGCTCGAAGAGCGCGACAGTGCATGCACCTGTTTGCGAATCGACTGCAACTCCTGCTCGGCCTGAGCCTGCGGAACGATGATGGGCACGCCGCTTCCGTCTTCGCGAACCTTGAAGAAGTATGTCTGCCCTGCAGCATACGATTCCGCAACCATTCTTTCCGTCTTGCCGCGATAGGCGGGCGCCTCATGCAGGAATGCGCCGACGGCATGCATGCCGGGGTTGATGCAGAACGCGGTGTAGCCACCTGGCAGCAGTGCAGATTGAAACTCGCCGTCGACATAGACGTTGGCGCCTTGATCGGAAGCAGTCGAACCCCTCGTTGGCGAACCGGGACGGTAATACACGATCTGCGACTGGGCAGAATTGGCCATGCCCACCGGCACGTAGGGTGATGAGAATGCGCGTTCCAGTGCTTGGCCCGCCAGACTCGCGTTGTTGGCTTGGGCCAGAGCGCAGGACGCCACACCGGAGAGAGCCAGGATGGCGGCTGCAGCAAAGGCGCGAGCGCTCGCTGTTTTGAGTTTGCTGTTGTTTGACATCGGACATGCTTCCAGGAAGTCGGTATCGGGAAAGAGATCGTTGGATCTCGGTGCAGGAATCAGGTGGGCGAGACGAATGCCTCACCCACCGGGAGCACCAGAAGTGCTTCAGGCGAAGGTAGCCGTCACGCCTTGCTGCAGGAGTACTTCGACGTGGTGCGCCTGGTTCTCGTAAACCGCATAAGTGACACCGCCTGCCACGGCATTGCCCACACTCGTCCAGTTGCTTGCGTCGTGGCTGCCGTTGAGCAGGGTGGAGAGATTCACGCTGTCGCCCGCCTCACCCTTGACGGCGAATTGGGTCTGGCCGTCACTGATGAAGAGGTCGGGTTGTCCGTGGCTGAGCACATCGCTCAGCGACAACTTCAGTGTATTTGCCCCGTCGCCGGAGAGATTGGCCACCCCTGCGGTCAGCGAGGATGCCGCGAGCGAACTCAGGTTCAGGACGGCATTCGATGTCGCGCTGTTGCCAGCGGTGTAGGTAAAAGACACATCCGAGACCAGCATGCTGCCGCCACTGCTCAAGCCGGCCGTGGTGTTGCCATGGTTGGTTACGCCCTGGGCTGCCTGGCCGGTAACACCGTCACTGGTGAGGATGACGTTTGTGATGCCCAGATCGGACAGCGACCTCATCTCGTTCGCGTCAACCGTACCGTTCTGATTGGTATCCTGCCATACGCTGAACTCGGAGAAAGAAGCGTCTTTGCCATCGAATACACCGTCGTGGTTGGTATCGAAGCCGATGGCCAAGCCCTGCAGGTCGGTGCTGCCGCCGAACGCTGTAAATGCAAACTGGCTCTTCTCGTGGATTTGGCCGTCGTTGTACTTGTCCCAGACCAGGACGCCGTCGTTAGCACCCGCCCATGCTGTCTTATCCACATAGCCATCGAAATTCACGTCGAAAGAGGTCTGGCTGTACTCGATCCTGCCGTCATGGTTCAGGTCCAATACGATAGGAGACATGGCCGTAGCCGCGGCGCCAAGGTAAATGCGATCGAACTGCAGATCTCTGCCGGACGAACCAGTCAAATTAGAGCCGGAGACGATCAGCTGAACGTAATAGTCCCCGGAGAATGTCGAAGTGAAGGTCGTTACGTAAGTCGCCCAGGAAGTGGAAACATTCTGACCGATGATCGTTCCTGTATCTCCTGCAACGCCGTTGGTGACTTGCGTCAAGGTCTGGACAACCGCGCCACTGGAATCGACTAGCGCCCATGATGCATTCATCGCATCGGGATTTCCTATTCCAAATGCCTTTGCATCGACACTGAACGTATACGATTTTCCAGATTCGATGGCGACAGTACTGACACTCGT